>JAEZFR010000533.1 GCA_023417285.1 Bacillota bacterium | reverse complement strand
GTATTGGAAAACTGCAGTAAGATTGGTGTTGCAGTTAGAGGTCTGTACGGTGAAAACAGTGATGCATTAGGGGATATGTTTCAGGTCTCTAATCAGATAACACTGGGTAGAAATGAAGAAGAGATTATTTCTAGTATTGACAATATCAGCAAACAGATTATTGATAGGGAAAAGGCCTTGAGGCATCAATTGTACAAGCAGGATGTTTATAGATTTGAAGATAGAATTTTTAGGTCGTATGGAATTTTAAAAAATGCAAGAATTGTTAACTCAGAGGAATGCTTCAAACTTATTTCAGATGTTAGATTGGGTGTGAGCATGGGAATAATTAATGGTGTAGATATAGTGGATATTAATGACATAATGGTATTTAGCCAGCCTGCCACGCTCCAGAAGGTAATGGGTAAACAGCTATCAAAGGATGAGAGAGATATAAAGAGGGCTGAGTTAATCAGACAAAAAATGTTGAAATAGATAGAAAGGAATGATTTATATATGTATGGACGATTTACAGAAAAAGCAGAGAAAGCAATTACCTTTTCTCAGCAGAGCGCAATGGAGCTTGGACACAACTATGTTGGTACAGAGCATATATTATATGGTCTTGTAAAAGAGGGCACTGGGGTTGCTGCGCGTGTTTTGGCAGCTCAGGGAGTTAATGAAGATAAAATCAATAAACAGATAGATGAGTTAATTGGCAGAGGGGATACAGTTGGACAGCAACCGCAGGGCTTTACCCCTAGGACAAAGAATGTTTTAGAGTTGGCGTTTAGAGAAGCTCGTCGAATGGGCCAAAACTTTATTGGTACTGAACATCTGCTGCTTGGAATTGTTAAAGAAGGAGAAAGTGTTGCGGTTAGGATAATGATTGATCTGGGTGTTGACCCGCAAAAACTGCTCAATGAGCTTACAAAGATGCTCAGTGAAGAAGCACCTGGCGCAACTGGTACTCCAAAGACACATAGCACCAGCAATAATACCCCAACCCTAAACCAGTTTGGAAGAGATTTGACTGATATGGCAAGGGAAGGTAAGTTTGACCCTGTCATTGGTAGAGATAGCGAGATTGAGAGAGTTATACAGATACTCAGCAGAAGGACAAAGAATAATCCTTGCCTTATAGGTGAACCAGGAGTAGGTAAAACAGCCATAGCTGAGGGCCTTGCCCAAAAAATTGTGGAAGGCAATATCCCAGAGATTTTGCGCGACAAGAGGGTTGTAACGCTTGATTTATCCTCAATGGTTGCGGGAGCAAAGTACAGAGGGGAATTTGAGGATAGACTTAAAAAGGCGATGGAGGAAATAAGAAAGGCCGGGAATGTAATTCTATTTATTGATGAAATGCATACTATGGTTGGTGCCGGTGCAGCAGAAGGTGCCATAGATGCATCAAATATACTTAAGCCATCATTATCTCGCGGTGAGATACAAGTTATTGGAGCAACTACCCTCAATGAATATAGAAAACATATCGAGAAGGATGCTGCACTTGAAAGAAGATTCCAGCCAATAACAGTTGGAGAGCCTTCCTCAGATGAAGCACTTGAGATACTTAAGGGAGTGAGGGATAAGTACGAGGCTCATCACCGTGTAAAAATTACAGATGATGCGCTAGAAGCAGCCGTCAAACTATCCGATAGATATATTACCGATAGATTTTTACCTGATAAGGCTATTGACTTAGTGGATGAGGCAGCATCAAGGGTAAGACTAAAAACCTTTACTGCTCCTCCTGATATTAAGGATATGGAGGAAAAGGTTCTTAAGCTTAGCAAGGAAAAAGAGGACGCTATTCGTTGCCAAGAGTATGAAAAAGCAGCAAGTATTCGTGACGAAGAGCAAAAAATGAAGGCAGAGCTAGAAAAAATAAAGGACGGGTGGAAACAAAAAAATCAGACCCAGACACATGTTGTATCCTCAGAAGAGATTGCAGAAATAGTATCCACTTGGACAGGTATACCCGTCAAGAGACTGGCTGAAGAGGAATCTGAACGTCTTCTGAAGATGGAGGATTTGCTGCATCAGCGTGTAATTGGACAAGAAGAGGCTGTAAAGGCAATCTCAAAGGCGATTAGAAGAGGCCGTGTGGGACTAAAGGATCCAAAACGTCCAGTAGGTTCATTTATTTTCCTTGGCCCTACAGGTGTGGGTAAAACCGAACTAAGCAAGGCCTTGGCGGAGGCTATTTTTGGAGACGAAAAAGCTCTTATCAGAGTAGATATGTCTGAGTTTATGGAAAAACACAGTGTATCTAAGTTAGTAGGCTCACCTCCAGGTTATGTAGGCTATGATGAAGGTGGCCAGTTGACCGAAAGAGTTAGAAGAAAGCCATATTCAGTGCTTCTATTTGATGAAATAGAAAAGGCACATCCTGATATATTTAATATACTTCTTCAGATACTTGAAGATGGAAGGCTTACAGACTCTCAAGGCAGGGTGGTAGACTTCAGAAATACTGTGATTATTATGACCTCAAATGTTGGGGCAAGAACTATTACAGAACCAAAACGATTAGGTTTTTCTGCTGCTAAGGACGAAACAGCAAAGAATTACGAGGATATGAAGAGCAATGTAATGGGAGAACTCAAAAAGTCATTCCGACCAGAGTTTCTCAACAGAATAGATGATATCATAGTATTCCACCCATTAAGCGAAGCTGATATCAAAGAAATTGTAAAGCTAATGCTGCGAGTGCTGATAAAACGACTTGATGCTAATGGCATTAAATTAGAAGTAAGTGAGGCTGCAACAGAACATCTTGCTAAGAAAGGCTTTGATCCTTTATTTGGAGCTCGCCCGTTAAGACGCGCAATTCAAAGCATGATTGAAGATAGACTTGCTGAGGAGATGCTAGAAGGAAAGATTAAAGCGGGTGATAGCATAGTGGTAGATTTAGATGAGGATAAGATTGTAGTAAAAAAACAATAATTTTTGCTGCGAAAACTTAGTTGTATATGTATTATAAGGTCAGCAGGGCTGATATATTCTATTTATAGATAGCGTTATATTTTTTGATGTCTATATGAGGGATATGATGGCAACCTGCTGACCCTTGTTGCATAAATAACAACAAATTGCTTAATATTTTTTACAAAATTGTAATTGCTGCCACTTAATCCAGTTATGTTTATATGCTAAAATATATTACATTGCAACAACAATTTTTTTGAAAATATTTACTTGGTATAATCATAATATAGATTAATTAGGGGGCGCCATGCAAAAATCGTATTTTAATAATGCAATTACCGGTAATTCTTCTGTTCTAGCATGTTTTAGCGATAAGGCTGAATTGCAGAGATTGTATTGGCCCGATATAGATAAAAAGCAGCAGTGTGATAAGTTTTTATGCGGAATATTTACAAAATACGTTTCAAACAGTACAGTATGGCTTAATGATGCAAGTTTAGAATTTTCTCAAAGATATATTGAAGATACCAACATTATAAATAGTACAATTAAAAGCTGGCAACATGAATTTGTTGTAGAAATATATGACCTTGTACATCCCAATAAGGATGTATTATTAAGGCATTTTCAAATTAAGAATATTTCTCAAAAGAGCAAGGAATATGGGTTTGTTACATTTTCAGCTGCAAGCAGTAGTCATCCTGAAATGACTTGTTCTTTGTTTGATTTTAAAAATGAAGCATTAATTCAGTATTGTAATGATAACTATGTCAGCATTTTTTCGGACTATCCTGCAATGCAGTATCAGCTCGGTAACTGCTCATATGATGCTGCAATAAACACATATCTTAATGGTGCAGATTCGATTTCAATGTCCAAAGATGCTGCAGTCTCATGGGATTTGGGAATATTCTCACCTAACGAAACTAAGCATTTCAATATATATGTTTCTTTTGGAGATAGCCTCAAGCATTGTAAAAATTTAATTAAACAAATAAGGGCACGGGGAGCAAAGAGTATTTATTCAGAAACAGAAGAATACTGGAGGAACTGTATAGCTGAGTCAGCACCCATAAAAAGCAATAATACCGAACTATTTAACCTATATAAAAGGTCCATTTTAGTTTTCAAGCTTATGTACAACAAAAGGACCGGGGGATTGATGGCTGCTCCTGAAGTGGACGAATATTTTAGAAAATCGGGAAGGTATGCGTATTGTTGGGGGAGAGATGCTGCTTTTATCACAACAGCTTTGGATATATGCGGAATGTCACAGTGTGTAGACAATTTTTATAAATGGGCTGTAAATACACAGGACGAGGATGGAAGCTGGCAGCAGCGTTATCATATGGACGGCAATCTTGCTCCATGCTGGGGACTTCAGATTGATGAAACAGGAAGTATTATTTGGGGAATGCTTTCTCACTATTATACAACCAGAAGCCAAGAATTTTTATCATATGTTTGGGATAGTGTTGAAGCGGCGGTTAAATTTTTATTAGATTTTATAGATTATGATACCGGCCTGCCAAAACCTAGTTATGATTTATGGGAGGAAAGGCTAGGCGAACATGCATATTCTAGCGCAGCAGTACATGCAGGAATAGTATCGGGGGCTAAGATAGCACAGATTCTCAATAAGCCAACTGAAATAATTGAGAGATGGAATGCTGAGGCAGACAAGCTAAAGGAAGCGATAGAGCATAAATTCTGGAAAGAAGATTATAAGCGGTTTATAAGAAGTATTAAGGTAAAGCTGAATGCTTTTGGTCCTGAGAGTTCCAATGATACCGAGATAATTACGGTGAATGATAAAGGATATACGAAGGATGTTACAAAAGAGGATTGGAAGGTGGATGTAAGTCTAGTAGGTATTTCAGTACCTTTTAATGTATATTCATCGGAGGACGCTAAAATTAAGAGTACAGTGGAGCTTATCGAAAAAGTACTAACCTGCAATGATGTAGGTGGTATAAAACGGTACGAAAATGATGACTACATGGGGGGGAATCCATGGGTATTGACTACTTTGTGGCTGGCGCTATATCATGTAAAGAACAGAGAGTATGATAAAGCTAAAAAATATCTTAATTGGTCAGCAGCAGGCAAAACGGAAATGGGCATGCTCCCTGAGCAGATTAATAAATACACTGGTAAGCCTGACTGGATAATACCTTTGACATGGTCACATGCAATGTATGTACACGTATACTCCGAGCTAGTAAAGGCAGGAATTATTTAACATAAATAGGTCTTAAAACGAATTGTTACTAAATTTTATTATTTTAAAAGGGGTGAGGCATATCAAGACTAAGATAATCTATAAGTGCAGCAATTGTGGGTATGAAACCTCAAAATGGAATGGAAAATGTACCGAGTGTGATAGCTGGAATACATTTTCTGAAGTAGTTGTTGAGAATAAAAAAGCAAAGTCATCTGTAAAGAGACCTGTTAAGCCCATATCTAGGCTAATAGAGATTAAGGCTGGGAATAGTGACAGGATAGTTACAGGAATAAATGAATTTAACAGAGTAATGGGTGGCGGAATTGTTCGTGACTCCATAACAATAATTACTGCAAAGCCGGGTGCAGGTAAATCAACACTTTTGCTACAGGTTGCACAAGATATTGCACAAAGTGGTATGAAGGTATTGTATGCCTCAGGTGAAGAAAGTGAAACCCAGATTAAAAATAGGGCGGATAGATTGTTTGAGTCAATAAGCCCCAATTTGTGGGTATTTTCTGACAATAGTTTGGATAATGTACTGTCTGCAGTGGACGAAATTGATCCGGAGCTAGTAATAGTAGACAGTATTCAGACGTTTATGCTGGAGAACTTTGCTACGTCAAGGGCCGGCTCTCCTACGCAAACCATGGAATGTGCAAGTGAGCTACTTAAGGTAGCAAAAAACCCACAAAGACCGAGAGCTGTTTTTATAGTGGGTCAAATGAATAAGAGCGAAGAAATTGCTGGATTAAGGTCATTAGAGCACCTAGTGGATGCCGTACTCATACTTGATGGTGAAAACGAGGAGCAACTTAGGGGATTATCAGTATCAAAGAATAGATTTGGTAGCACTTGGGAACGAGGGTATTTTGAGATGACAGAGCGTGGGCTGGTATCCATTGATAATCCATCAGAGTTTTTTATGACAATACGAAACCAGAATGAGTCTGTTTCAGGATGTGCGTTAACTGTGGTTAAGGATGGGTCGCGACCAATCATTGTTGAGGTTGAGAGCTTGGTATCAAAGACATTTACACCTTTTCCATCAAGGATTGGTGAGTGTCTTAGGCGTGAGCAGCTCAATACACTGATTTCTATATTGGAACAAAGAGGCAAAATCTCTCTTTACGATAAGGACGTAGTGCTCAAGACCTCAGGGGGACTTAAGTTCAAAGAGCCTGCTGTAAATTTAGCAGTTATTATGTGCATAGTATCATCAGTATATAATTTTAGTATTGCGGGAAATATAGCATTTATTGCGGACGTAGGACTTACGGGAGAGCTAAAAAAAGTTCCGGCTCTGGAGCAAAGACTTAGGGAGCTGGAGAGGAGAGGCTTTGAAAAGGTATATATTGCCCAGAATGCTCTACCTAAAGGTGCTGATATAAGTGGGTTAGCAATATGCCAATTCAAATCGCTGCAGCAAGTAATAAATGATGTCATTAAAAAATAACATATTAAGTATGTTAATAAAGTAATATTTGTTGTAAAATAATTTTGTGTAAATAATGGGTTTATTTGGAGGTAATAGTAGGAGATGAGAATAGAAAGGCAGAAGGACGGTTACTTCTTGGATGTCCTTAGATTAATGGCGCCAGGTACAAGCTTAAGGGAAGGCCTAGAGAATATTCTCAAGGCTAGGACTGGTGCATTAATCGTGATTGGCGATTCACCTGAAGTTATAAAAATAGTGGACGGTGGCTTTAATATTAATAAGCCATATACTCCCTCTCATCTATATGAGTTAGCAAAAATGGATGGTGCAATCATTATAAGCAAGGATTTAAAAACTATACTCTATGCCAATGCGCTTTTAATCCCCGATTCAACAATAGAAACCTGGGAAACAGGTACTAGACATAAGACTGCAGAAAGATTTGCCAAGCAGACAGGTGAGATTGTACTCTGTATTTCTCAGAGAAGAAATGTTATCACTCTTTATAAGGAAAACAGGAAATACATACTCAAGGATACCTCAAATATTTTAACCAGGGCTAATCAGGCACTGCAGACTCTTGAAAAATACAAAAAGGTTTTAGACAATTCAATGAATAAGCTAAATGTTTTGGAATTTGAAGACATGGTTACTACAAGCGATGTATGTTTTGTAATTCAAAGAACAGAAATGGTTATGCGAATTGTTGATGAGATTGATAGGTACATCTGTGAGCTAGGTAATGAAGGAAGACTCATAAGTATGCAATTGGAAGAGCTGTTGCTCAATGTAGAGGACAATGCAAAGTTAGTAATCGAAGACTATGTTGTTAAGAAAGATGGAGTAGCAGTTGCTGACCTTATTAGGAGTATCAGAAGCCTTTCCAATGAGGAATTAATGGATCTTAACAATATTATGAAGATATTAGGGTATGCATCAGGTACAGGGGCGCTTGATGTTGACGTTTTCCCAAGGGGCTACAGAATAATGTCCAGATTACCCAGACTGCCGATTAGTGTAATGAGAAACATCGTATCCCAGTTCTCCACGCTTCAAAATATATGTCACGCAAGCATAGAAGAACTTGATAATGTTGAAGGTATAGGGGAAATCCGTGCAAAATCGATTAACGATGGTCTTAGAAGGATTAGAGAACAAACTCTTATGGATAAGAGAGGCTTTTTCTAATTAGATTTATTATTAATGAACATAAAATAAGCCGCTAATATAGCGGCTGTTTTTGTATATATAAATTATTTATCTAAGGTTATACTTCCCAAGCATTTGAATCCTATCATTTTCCTTTAAAATGATATCATATAGGTTTAGGTCAAGAGCATTGCACAAAGATGCTAGATAAAACATGTTACGTCCCATATCTCTTTCAATGGCGTCACGACAGTTGTCACATAACGTACCTTCAATATGGTTCTGAATAACATCCTGTACCTGGTCAAAGCTAGCATCATCGGGTATATCCTGCTTTTTAGCAGTAATTTTGAGACAGCCGCACTGGGTGACTGACTTGATAATTGCTCTATTAACCCGTGAATTTGAGTCTTGATATTTGGTAACTAAATCCAGTATGCTTCTATTCCTAACCAACAACTCCTGAGCAGTGTATTGAAAATCATCAATAAGAATGTCCTTCATATCTATTGTCCTTTCACTCAAGGATAAGCTTAAATGCTATATTTCATGCTATTATTATTATACGTGTACTGTTATATGCTGTCAAACAAAAACCAATATTTTTTAATATACTAAAAAAATTACTATAATTGCCATCTTGTTTTGACAAGGCTTGTCCTTTGTAGTATACTAAATTTTAGAGATAATACCGAAAATCACAATGAACGCACTCTTTTGATAAGTGCGTTTTACTGCTTTTTGGATATACAAAAGATTAAGACATTCGCGTTATTTTTTGTGGGGGTTGCTTATGTATAACGTTGGGGACAAGATTGTATATCCCATGCATGGTGCAGGTGTGATAGAATCCATTGAGGAGAGGGAAATACTTGGCAGGCGATGTAGCTATTATGTCATGAAGATCCCTATTGGCGATTTGAAAGTAATGATTCCTATAGACAATGTTGACGAAATCGGCGTTAGGGATGTTATTAGTATTTCTGATGCAGACAAGGTTTTCACTATATTGAGTTGTGACTGCAGCGAATGCTCGGCAAACTGGAATAAACGATATAGGGAAAATATGATTAAAATTAAAAGTGGGAACATTTTTGAGGTTGCTGAGGTAGTACGCTCACTTATGCAACGTGACCGCGATAGAGGACTATCGACGGGGGAAAGAAAAATGCTTGCTAGTGCCAAGCAAATATTAATTAGCGAGTTAGTTCTTGCAAAAGGATTAAATCAGCACGAGGTAGAGACTAAAATTATCGAAAATCTTTATGGCTGAGTTGCTTATTACCTTTTGAAGGAGATTTAAGAGTGCTAAACAGAATAATAACGGTTTCTTTTTCATTTCTTGGAGCCATTACAGGCTTTACCATTTTACGGACTATATTTATTGAAAATAATATTGCTCTTAATACAAATGTTAGGAATGCTCTTTATATATTGTGTTCCATAGTTTTCTGTGCCTTCTTCTATTTTATTGCTAGTAGAATCATTGACTATGTTGGTACATTTATTGATGATGTTGAAAAAAGGTTGGCTTCTATTACATTAGCAGAGCTATTTATGTGTGCTTTAGGATTAATAATTGGGCTTATTGTAGCAAACCTTGTTAGTATTCCAATTATCAAGATTAAAATTATTGGTTTACCAATTTCGGTAATGTTGAATATTCTATTGGGCATGCTAGGAGTTGTACTTGCTATGCGCAAGAGGAATGAAAATATATTTGATGTGATTAGGGATTCAAAATCGGGGCATACAAGAAGCATACAAACAAGTTATAAAATACTTGACACTAGTACTATTATTGATGGAAGAATCCTTGATGTAAGTAATACGGGCTTTCTTGACGGAGAGTTTATTATTCCATCTTTTATACTAGAGGAATTACGACACATTTCCGATTCTGCGGACGCTCTTAGAAGGGCTAGAGGAAGAAGAGGACTTGATATATTGAATCTTTTGCAAAAAGAGGGCAAAGTCAATGTTCGGATAGAGGAGTATGATTTACCTGATAACATTGAGGTTGATGAGAAACTTATGCGCGCTGCCCAAAGCCTGAAGGGAAATCTTGTAACAACAGATTATAATTTGAGTAAGGTTGCCAAACTAAAGGGTATAAGTGTGTTAAATATTAATGATTTGGCAAATGCTGTTAAGCCAATAGCATTGCCGGGTGAGGAAATGGATGTTCTTATTGTTAAGGAAGGCAAAGAAAATGGCCAAGGCGTTGCGTTTTTAGATGATGGCACAATGGTAGTTGTAGAA
>JAEZFR010000481.1 GCA_023417285.1 Bacillota bacterium | reverse complement strand
ATATAAGTATGGGACAGTTCAATGATGATGGTCAAAGATTTTTAGCAGCTGCACCCGGAGTTATAGCTAAGATGCAAAATATACTGGGTTATCACTTTGTATTGAATGATGTTATTATGCCAAATACTATCTCTGCAGGAGAGTCAAAGAATATCATACTAAACTGGAGCAACAAGGGCGTGGCACCTATTTACAAGGATGCATATCCCGCAATTGCAATTCTTAATTCAAATAATGAAGTTGTTGAGAAATACTGGTTAGACGGCTCCAATGCAAAAGATTGGTCGGCGAGGACAGTAACCGAAGCAACGAGCTCAGTCACATTTAATTCTATTGATGACGGTACGTACAAGCTTGCTGTTGGATTGTTCAGCAATAAGACAGATAGTACATCTTATTATGGACTTGGAAACAAAAACAAACTATCAAATGGATGGTATGTCATCACAAATAACGTAAATGTGGCTGATAATGTTTATACGTTTAATGCAATAGAAAACGTACCTGTTAATGTTATAGTTGATGGAATGGAAACCGTCTACACCGATGGGGAGCCATATGCCAACGGTGATGAAGTACTCCTGCCACTCCAATCTACACTTGAGGCACTAAAGGCAAAAATTACAATTGAAGGTGATAGCATGTCAGTAGTAATGGGCGATAAATCGCTACAATATATCGTTGGGAGCAATGGTGTAATTAGAAGTCACGAAGGGGTTATATTTGCACCCCTCAGTTTGCTTGAGCAGGACTTAGGTACATATTATGAGTTTACATGGGATAAGGGCGGGTATTCGGTTTCAATTGAGACACTTTCGCTTGAACCAATAGATAAAGACAACTTGATAGAAAATCCAGGGTTTGAAAACGGAAACACTCTACCATGGGATAATTGGGGACAAATTTCTGCCACTACAGAAAATGTTCGCAGCGGTACATATGCTTGCAAGATATATGGTACGACTGCAAATGGCGGTGTTGTTAAAGTCGCTGTAAATCCTAACGAGAGTTATTCATTATCAGTCTGGGGCAACAATATAAATGGTAAACATGGGGATGGTGTAGTACAGTATTTTTACCTAGATAGTTCGTATAACGAAATACCTGGAAGTAGAAAATCAATAGGGAATTTTACCGAGGGTAGTGGGTACATGCAACAAACAGCTAACTTTACTACAACTCCAGATACTGCCTATATTTCTATTATGGTGTGGGGAGGGGCAAATGAAACCTACTACATTGACGACCTTTCTTTGAAAGTAAATAATGACAACTTGTTTTCAAATCCAGGCTTTGAAAGTGGAGAGCTTAGCCCATGGCAAAATTGGGGACAACTTTCTATTTCCACTGAGAATGTTCACAGCGGTACTTATGCATGTAAGGTATATAGTACGTCTGCAAATGGCGGCATTGTTAAAATAGTTGCAGAGCCTAACCAAAGTTATACATTATCAGTTTGGGGAAACAATATTGATGGCATATATGGGGACAGCTTATTACAGTATTTTTACCTAAATAGTTCAAATGAAGAAATTGGAAGCAAACATTCATTGGGCAATTTTACTAAAGGTAGTGGGTACATGCAACAAACAGTTACATTTACTACAACTCCAGATACTGCTTATATTTCTATTATGGTATTTGGAGGAGCAAATGAAACCTATTACATTGACGATTTTTCACTTATAAAAAATGAGAAGGTAGAAGCAGATCTTACAGCTTATAATGCAGCAATAGCAGCAGTACTTGAAGCTGATTACACAGCGGAGAGTTGGGCAGCGTATCAATTAGTGGTAAATGCTAACCTAGTAACAGCAGCTAACACACAGGCAGAAGTAGATGCGGCTACAGCAGCAATTACAACAGCACAGTCAGACCTAGTCCGTAATTACACCCTTTCAATAGGCACTGAAAGTGCGGGTGGTGCTGGCTATGTACGTACAATAAACATAGGTGGTACTAATACAGGAGAGCTTTCTGGGAAGAATATAGTAGTACAGTTTACCGAAGGCGCGGGAGCTAATGCGAAGGTATCGGTAGTCATGATTTCTCCTAAAAGCACAAGCATTACAATATCCTATCAAAAACAGGGGACAAGGGTTGAGAGTTGGCTGACAAGCGGTATGCCAGACTTAACTTCAGAAGAAATGGGTGTTACGGTTTATGCGCATGCAGATACAAACCAATAATTTGGGAAGGGAGTAAACCATGAAAAAGAGAGTTTTATCAATAATACTTGCAGTTTTGTTGTGTTTCTCATTGTTTCCTTTCTCAGCATCCGCGGCAGAAAATGTTACTTCAACCTATGCTGACGGAGTTGTGTCAATAGCCGGCACAGGTTGTACAAGTGGAATGAGTTACACAATCAGAGTGGTAGATAAATTAAATTCAAGCATTATGGCTATGGGACAAACTACAGCAGATGCAAATGGAAACATTTCCGCTTCCATAACATCAGGAGTTTTGGAAACACTTGTAAATTATATGGTATATGTAAATAAACCTGATGGTACACTTGCTGTGTCATCTACTATTTCAAACGCAGGAGGAGGCAGTGGCGGAACAACACCAACACCAACACCGACACCAACACCAACACCGACACCTACGCCTACGCCTACACCAGAGTCTGGTAATAAAATAGTAGTCGTATCCTCAACTGTAAAGCCAACCACTGACCTAGTAACAGGTATAGCAACTGCAAAGCTCGATGAAAGTACCTTTACCACGTTGATTGGCAAGGTAAAAGAGATTGAAGAAAACGGACAAAATGCTTTAATTGAACTGAAGGTGGACGCTGGCTCAGGTGTAAATGGGGTTGATGTGAAGTTACCTAAAAACGCCTTCAAGCAATTGGCAGATACCACAAATTCAGAATTGAAATTAGATACATCAATTGGAGCTATTACCTTCAATGCAAAAGCGATAGAATCCATGAGCAGCTCATCAGATGCAGGAGATATATCAATCAGCATTTTTAAGGTTGAGGCTACTACATTGACACCAGATGCCCAGAAAAGAGTTGGTGACAGACCGGTTTTTGACATCTCTGTAAAGGCGGGTAATACAGAGATTACAAAATTTGAAGGTGGGAAGTGTACTATAAGTATACCTTACACTATAAAGCCTGGTGAGAAGGAAAACTCTATTGTTGTTTACTACATTGACAATACTGAAAAGCTCAAGAGCGTAATGGGAATATACGACCCGGCAACCAAAATGGTAAAATTCAGTACCCCCCATTTCTCCACATACGCAGTGGGATACAATGAAGTAAAGTTTATTGATGTTTTAGAAAATGCATGGTATAACAATGCGGTTGGCTTCATGGGAGCAAGAGACATAGTCAGCGGTGTTGGCAATAATAGTTTTGCTCCAGAAAAAAAGGTTACACGTGCAGATTTTCTCATCATGGTTATGAATTCTTTAGGCATAGAGCCTGATACCACAATAACCGATAACTTTGTGGACAAAGGCGATAAGTATTACACAAGTTATCTAGGTACGGCTAAACATCTTGGTCTAGTTTCAGGAACAGGTGGTAATAAATATGAGCCAGAAGCGTTTATAAGCAGACAGGATATGTGTATTCTCCTTTATCGTGCACTGGAAAAGCTTGATGAGCTGCCAACAGAATTAAATGGCAAGAGTATCCAAAACTTTAAAGATACGTCCGACATAGCAGGATATGCAATTGACGCCATGAATTTATTTGTTCAAACCGGTGTAATAGCTGGGGACGGGACTAAGTTGGATCCTCAATCCTTTACTACGAGAGCTCAGTCAGTGCAGGTTTTGTATAACCTTCTTTCAAATCAATATAAATAAAAATGTATAAATAATAGGGGATGCATTATTGCTTCCCCTATTATAAACTTAAGTCCACCAATAATTAAATAATGATGATTAATTAAGTAAAATATACAACACATTAAAAAGGAGATAGACAAATGAAAGACGCTACTAAAATTCTAAAAAGGTATGAAGGGAATCCGCTGATACATGTCAGAGATTATGAAGGGATTGCTCAGATATACAACCCTTTTCCTATTCAATACAACGATGAAACTATTCTTTTGGTCTCTGTGGTTGAGCATGCAGCTAAAAGAGGCTTTGGAAGAGATGTTGGACAGACAAGAATAGCGCGGAGTAAGGACGGTATTCATTTTGAGCTTGAAAGCACGAATTTTATTGATACCCAAACGGAGGAATACCCTTATAATCTTTATCACCATTTTATTGACAATAGGGTAACGAAAATTGACGATACATATTACATAATAACACCTGTTATGGTTCACGGCTTTGATTCTCCGGTAGGAATGCTAGGTAAAACTAAGGATTTTAAAACCTATGAGAGAATAGATATTATAACACAGCCTAAAAACCGAGGTGCATCATTATTTCCAGAGAAAATCAACGGGAAGTATTATAAACTGGACAGACCGGGCGGAGGAGACGGAAGTAATGGAGATATATGGATTAGCGCATCCCCAGACCTTATTCATTGGGGGGAATTTAAGCCTGTTTTGGCTGCAGGTTACAGATATTGGAATGTTGAAAAAATAGGGCCTACTCCTCCTATAAAGACAGACAAGGGCTGGCTTGACATAATCCACGGTGTATTTTCCCCTGCTGGTGGTACCTACTATTATGTAGGAGCAATGCTGCTTGACCTGGAAGAACCTTGGAAGGTAATCGGCAGGACAAACAGTTATATTTTAGCACCAGAAATGCATTATGAGCGTCATGGAAATTGCGACAATACAGTTTTTCCATGCGGTGCAATCGCCGATTATGAAAAGGATCAGTTACGCCTGTATTACGGAAGCTGCGACAATTATATCTGTCTTGCTACAGGTAGTCTGTCCGAAATAGTCCAGGCCTGTATCGATGAGATATAATATAGTAAATGGTAATTTTATTTTGAAAACGTATACCAGTTCAACTCATAAAATTGAACTGGTATACGTTTTTTAACTTATTAGTCCCCAAATTTATAATCATATCTTAAATGAAACACCTAAAAATTCTACAACAATAAACTATTATAAATCTCTAGCATTAAATCCTCAATGCGTTTATAATCGGGCTCCTCCGGGAGGCAAGTGTTTATAGCAGCAGCTTTAAACTGTTGCTCATACTCATCTAGCATTTCAAAAATCTCTTGATAACTATATTTTCCGCTACGAATATCAAGAAAAAAGGATCTTTCTTTTTCCCTATAGGTGTTTATACCCTTACCTTCAAGGATTTCTGTACCTGTTACAAGAAGTCGAATCAAGTGCATTGCGTGCTTATTTAGATGGAGTTCGTCCTTTTTGCTATTTCTGTGATTAAGCTTGGAATAATCTTTA
>JAEZFR010000466.1 GCA_023417285.1 Bacillota bacterium | reverse complement strand
GAGCTGGAGCGCACTTGTCAACTGCAGCATCTACTGGAGCAATTGCTAAGTAAGCACCATATGCGTTCTTAGTATTAGCAGAAGTTCCATTTACACCATCTTTATCAACAGTCTTAATTGCAACTCCACCACCAGTAGTAGTTGTAATATCATTAGTGATAAGCTTGATGTATGTCTTGCCATCTGCAACTGATATTTCAACAGAGTTTGGAGCTAACCAAGTACCACTAATTCCGCCAGATGTAGTGTATCTAAAGTCACTTCTGTTTGTTCCAGAAATTACATCTTCGATAACTATTGTGACAGCATTCTTACCAGTTAACTGGTATTCCTTGATTGCAATATCTGCCTTAGATAACACATAACAGTATGTTGTGAAATTAGCGGTAGGATTACCAGCTGCATCCTTAACAACACCTACTAGTATTTCCATGTCAGTCCATTTATTACCAGTTGTTGCGCCCATTTCTGATAATTTCTTCTCAAATGTGATTATAACAGCCTTGTTTGAATCAACAACTTCGATTGAATCTTTATCACCTAAGTTCAAATAATTTACTGAGCCAGATGTAGAATACTTGTAGTTTACCTTGTTAGCAATGCTTGAAGCATCCATTGCCTCTGAGAATTCAATCTTAACCTTGTTATCACCAATCTGCTTAACGTCTGTCCATTGATCAGCATCGTCCTTATCGACTACATAAGGAGCAACCTTATCAGTACCTGTGAAAGTAATAGTTACTGTATCAATTTCATTGTTTGCTACTGCTTTATCCTGAACCTTCTTGATTGTAAGAGTATATGAACCACCCTTTAAAGCATTAGCAGCAGTATTGATAAAGAATACCTTTGACTGGTTAGCGTCATCACGAGTTACTGAGTTAATTGCAATAACATCAGAACCGGACTTAAGCTCATAATTGTAAATATAGTCAGCAGCGTTTGCTCCGCCACCAGTCTTAACATCTTCGGAGTATGTTACTTTAATCTTCTGAGCATCAACAAACTCAACAGTTGCTGTAGGCTTAGTTAAATCTGCTGATGTATTTACTGTAAATGATGTAGGAGCAAGAATGTTGCCATAATCGTCCTGGATCTTAGCTGAATCAGCTGCACCATCTTTATACTTAATGTATACAGTAGTAGTTCCTGGAGGTAGTGGCTTATCAAAAGTAATAGTAAACTCCTGATTGTCTGTAGTTGCAATTGCAGAACCGCTTACGAGGTTATTATCAGTATTGTATGTATGTGTTACATATGCACTTGTATTTCCTGCAAAAGAACCAACCTTTAACGCCTTGTTAAATTTAATTGTTACTGATGTTTCAGATGACTTTACAAGTGTAAATGATAATGGTGAAGTATCCTTTACATATTTGAAAGCTATAGTAGAAGCTTGGAAGCCGTAACCTGCGTTATCAGCAAACTTCTGATTTGTTCCTGAAACAAATTCAACCTTGTGATCTCCCTCTGCAAGAGTTGAATATAAATAAATAGTTAATGAAACACCGCTAACGGTTGTGGTAGAAGTATCGATACCTACTAGTCCGCCATCAACCTTAATGGATGAATCAAAAGCATTAGAAGTAAGTAAGCTTTCATCAAGAGGTTCTGACAATGTTACCTTAATTGTCTTAGGACCAGTTGCCTGTACTGAAACTGCTGAAGGAGGAGTAACATCCTTAACAGCTATACCGGTTATTTCCTTGTCAGCGCTTAATCCAACTTCCTTCTTAATCTTTAACTTAATATCAGTTGCATAGTTGCCCATCTTGTTTGCATTTGATGTGCGAAGAGTAACAGTTAATCCATCTGCTGATAATGTAGCAGCTTCTGGTGATGAACCGTTAATAGTATAGTTCGCAACCTTCTTTGCTTCGTCAGCATTAGGAGCCTTGGTGAAAGTAACTACTAACTCTCTTAAGTTATCAGCCTTGATTGATGCAACATCTAGAGCAGCAGGAGGTGCTATCAAACCAGCGTCCTGAGCAGCCTTTAAGAGAGCCGCATCTGAACCAACGTAAGTTTCAACTACTGTTTTACCATTTGCATCCTTTGCAGTTAATGAACCAAAAAGGTATGCAATAGCATCAGCTCTTGTCAATGAATCGTCACCCTTTTCATCAACAACCTTACTACCTTCTAATTCTGAAAGCTTAGTTACTGATGTAGCATAATCTGCGTTCTTGTAACCAAACGCCTTCAATAGCATTGTAGCAAACTGCTTGCCATATAGCTTACCAGCAAAGTCAGTAACTTTATCGCCATCAGCGTTAGTATATCCTTGGATAATACCATTCTTAATAGCATAAGCATACCACTTAGCTGACCAGCTAGCCTTTGCTTCAGCAGCATCAGCAAATCCTGCTAATGCAGCATCAACATCTGCAGCAGTCAATGCTTCTACCTCTGCAGCCTTGCCGGTCAATGTAATAATTATTTTTACTGCTTGATCTCTTGCAAGATCTTCTTCAAGCATCATGTCGCCGTTGTTACCCTGCATTAACTTAAGGGCAGCAATCGCATCTGCTTGTGGATTAGTAGCAGCGAATGCCGCAGTCATAGTAGTAAGAACTAATGCTACAGCTACTACAACTGCCAAAAGCTTTTTGAGATTTCTCATGTTCTCAAATCCTCCTTGTGTATTTTGTTTTGGGTGGGCTAAAATTTCCAGAGCTGAGCTACGCCTCCCAAATTTATAGCCCTTCTCGTATTACCAATTTTCCAAAACAGGTAACGACTCCTATAAATTGGGTATGTTTACCTATCTTGATTCAAATGTATTATATCACTGGTAAAATTTTCAGTCAACTAAGCTATTTCAAGTGTAAAGATTTTGTAACAGAAATGAAAAAATAACCAGGGAATATATTCCCTGGTTATTTTTTTCTTAGTTATTAAGGTGCTAAAGTTATAGTGCTAATAGCCTTTGCTTGCTGTGCCTTAGTAACGTTTCTTAAGAGATCTTCTACTTCACCAACCTGTGTTACTTTTACATTGCTTTCTGCATCTGCAGCGGTATTATTATTTGTAATAAGCTTGATTACAACAGTATTTCCGCTAACAGTTACTGAATCTATTTCTCTGTTATCAACCTTGAAGTCTGAGTCTGTAACAGATGCAACGTAAATATTCTCAGTATATTTTACTGTTATTTCAGTAATTCTATCTTTTGAATCCTTTACAGCTGTTATTGTATCAATTTCTGCAGCAACCTTATCAGCTACTGTTGTTGAGGTGAACTGAAGTGCAGTTTCATACTGGTTCTTAGCTCCAGTTGTTGGCTGTGCACCCTTTGTTTGTATTTGAACACCTGCAGCTGTTGTATTACCAACCTTATTCTGAGTTGTTACTTCAATGATTGTATTTCCATCAACTACATTTACTGTAAGTCCTACAACCTTTTCTGTAAAGTTGATTCCATTATCAAAGCTTACTTCAAAGTCAGCTGTTGTTACTCCAGAGATTACTTCTTTTTCAAAAGTAAGTGCTATCTTGTTTGTTGCTGTCATTTGAACCTTGCTTGGTTCAATATTCTTTAGCGGAGCGATTTTAATTATCTTTGAAAACTCCTCAGTCCAGTTACCTGCAGCATCCTTAACTCTACCAAGAGTTAATTCTTCATTTTTGAGAACGTCTCCATCTGGTGTTGTATCCAACACTCTTTCAAGAGTAATTATAACTGCTTTGTTTGAGTCAACCGCTTCAATTGTAGCGTCTTTATCAAGTGCATTACTATTGATCTTCCAGTTTGCCTTATCAACTATTGTTGCAGCATCCATTATTTCATCAAAGAATACCTTAATTTTCTTGCTTCCAATTTGCTTTGCTGAATCAACTTTTGGTGCAACCTTGTCAACCGCTGTGAATGATATTGTAGCATCATCCATCTTGTTTGCAGCAATTGATTCATCTACGATGTTCTTTACTGTTAATACATATGAACCACCATTCATAACTGCAGTATCAAGAGCAACAATTTTTGACCCACTGTTTGACTTGAATGTTGCAGAATTTATTGTATATACTTTTCCAGTTGAATCCTTCAATGAGTAATTTGCTTTATTTTCTGCGCTTGAAGCGTTAACAACCTCTGAGAATGATACCTCAATAGTATTCTTGTCAATAAACTCTACTTTAGTAACTTCTGGCTTTGTTGTATCTGCTGATGTAGTTACTGTAAGTGTTGTTTCAGCCAATTTATTTCCATAGTTGTCCTTAATAGCTGCGGTATTGTTATACTTGATATAAAGGTTTGTTGTTCCAGGTGGGAAAGGCTTGTTGCTACCGAATTTAACTAGCAATGTTTGCCCATCACTCTTTAGTTCAACCTGAGTACCATTCACCTCATTTGTAGATGTATTATATGTGTGTCTAAACAATACATCTGATGTTAATGATGATTCATCAATAACTTTATTAAACTTAATTTCCACTGTTGTTTCAGTTGAGTTTACTACTTGAGCTGTTAGAGGAGATGAATCCTTTACATAATTAAATGTTACACTATTTGGTGATACTTTGTATGATGCTGAATCAACAAGCTTATTAGCTGAGTCATTTTTGACTTCCAACTTGTGTGACCCTTCAGAGAATGTTGATAAGGCTTTAAGAGTTAATACTCTACCATCAAAGTCAGCCACTGTAGTATCAAGAGCCATTAATCCATTGTCTAGCTTAAAGGAATTAACAACATCTGCTTTTGATATGTTTTCATCTAAAGGTTCTGAGAATGTAACCTTTAAATTTTTTGGTCCAGTAACTTCAACTGCAACCATTGAAGGAATTGAAACATCCTTAGCTTCTATTGCTGAAATAGTCTTATCCGCATCAAATCCTACAGCCTTAAGTATTTGAACCTTTACTTCTGTTGAATAATTGCTCATTGCATTTACATGTGTAGTTGTCAATATAACTGACTTTCCGTCTTCAGCAAGTTCAACCTTTGCAACTACATTGCCGTTAATCTTATAGTTTGCAGTCTTCTTAGCTTCATCACCAACTACTGCTTTGTTGAATTTAACTTCAATTTCTCTGAGGTTTAGCGCCTTAACACTTTCCACCTCAAGAGCTTTAACTTCTACCTTTATCAAACCAAGCTTTTCAGCCACTTCTTTTAATGCTGGCTTAGCTTCAACTATCTTTGCGATAACTGTTGCAGTGTCGCCTTCGTACTTACCAGTAAGTGAACCGTACATGATTCCTACTGCATGGTCTCTCTTGATTTCGCTTCCAACGATTGAAGCGTAACTGTCAAGCCCAACAACACCATCTACTGCAGCAAGTTCTTCGAGAGCCTTAGTATAGTGTGAATCCTGGTATCCCATCTGTCTTAAGACGAGAGCCGCAAACTGTTCTGCATAAAGTGAACCAGCCTCATCAATGTTTAATTCTCCGTTGTTTAATGAACCGTTGATAACCTTGTTGTCTGCAAAGTAAGCAACTGCTTTCTTAGCATATGCAGGAACTGTGCTTCCGTCCGCGAAGCCCTTTAATATTGCTGTAGCTTCAGCGTCAGTCATCTTTTCGATATCTGCTTCTTTGTTAAATAGTCTAGCTAATAATAATGCGCCCTGGCCTCTTGTCAAGTCCTGATCAAGAGCTGGTACAAAGGAATCTGTGCTTATTCCTTGATAAATTTCGAGCTGTCTTAATACTTCTGCTTTGTCAGCGTTAACTGGTGTATAAGCAAATGCAGGTACTATGCTAGTAAGTACTAGAGCAATTGCTACAACAAGAGCAGATAACTTTTTAAAGTTTCTCATTGCTAAAATCCTCCTTAAGAATTTTTATTTTTAATGTTGATCAGACCCAATAATGGGCATACCCGTATGCTTACGAGCTTACCTGCCTGATTCTCTGTCATTATAGCACCGAAAATTAAATACGGTCAACATAATTACTATAGTGTAAAACAACTGTAATCTCGCTGTAAAATAGGCTTTTACTTACTTTTTATAATTCTTATGGTAAACCAGGAACGTATTGTATTTTATTATAAATTTACACAAAAAAACGGCTATCATATGATAGCCGCTATGCTCTGTGTTACATTTATATTGGTCTTTTTTTCAAAATATAAAGCTATAATATTCAGGTACTTTGTTATATACCAGGTCCTTTTTATATATTCGGGTACTTTTTTCAATATATAGGTCTTTTATATAATATTAAACCAGTACATTCTTTCCAATTATAACGGGCCAGGTAGCTTCCCCTTTTAGTGCTCTGCCATGAGATAGAGTAACATTCTTGTCAAGAATTGCGTAATTCAGTACTGCATTCTCATCTATTACACTGCCCTGCATTACAATACTATCCTTGACTACAGCTCCCCTTTTCACGGTAACACCTCTGAATAAAACACTGTTTTCAACCGTTCCCTCAATAATACAGCCATCGCCTATTATAGAGTTCCTGACAACCGCTTCTTCATTGTATTTAGCAGGCGCTTCGTCCTTTACCTTTGTATAAACCTTACCTGCTCCGTATAATTCATTGCTTATCTGAGGGTCTAAAAGCTCCATATTACATCTATAATACATAGCTACTGTAGTCATGCTTCTCCAGTATCCATTAAATTTATATCCGCAGATTTTCAGCTTGCCAAGCATTTTTACAATAATATCTAATACAAAATCGTAATACCCATGCGCAACACTCTCTTCTAGCAGCGTTATAAGCAAATCTCTTCTCAATAAATAGATACCCAAGGAACCTAGTTTTGAGTTTGGATGCATGGGCTTCTCCTGAAAGTCAATAATCCTATTTTCACTATCCACTTGTATAACGCCCATATTCGTCAGCTCATCAAGTGGAACATCTGACATATCCCTATACGCTACAGTAATATCAGCATCACTTTCCTTGTGGACTTTTAGCATTTCGTCAAAGGTTGCTGAAAAAACACAGTTGCCCTGTGAGATAAGCACATATTCCTCATTACTTCTCTTCAAGAAGGTAAGGTTATTGTACATTGCATCAGCAGTGCCCCTATACCAGCCTGTGTTTTCATCCGAAAGAAAAGGTGGAAATATAAATAATCCATCTGTTTTTCTATCTAAATCCCATTCCTTACCTGAACCCAGGTGGTCCATTAATGAACGAAAACTATACTGAGTTATTACACCAACATTTGTAATGCCCGAGTTAACCATACTGGATAATACAAAGTCAATTGCTCTATATTTTCCCCCAACAGGTACAGCTGGTGACGACCTAATGGTGGATAACTCCTTAAGTTTAGTATTTTTGCCGCCGCACAAAATCATTCCCATTACATTTTTCATTCTGCTACACCACCTTTAAAAATGCTTTTTCCTGAGTCAACATATAGTTCTGTAAAGTCTTGTGCGCTGACACCTATATCAATCATTACATTTTTTCCGATGACTGCATTAGCTGGGATGCTTGCATCTTCACCTATAACTGTAATTCCTGAATTATATATCTGAGGCTTGTATTCATTCACCGCATCACTACCAAAACCTATACTTACATTCTCTCCAACAGTTACCCTCTCACTTAATATACAGTGGTCTAGCTTTGAATTTTCACAGATTCTTGAATTTGACATAATAATTGAATTCTCAACTACCGCACCTTTTTCAACAACTGATCCAGGGAATAAAATAGAATTGATAACGGTACCATGTACCATGCAACCCTCTGCAATCATTGACTTCTTGACGCAAGCGTCAGTGCCAATGTAATGAGCTGGCTTGACTGGATTTGGAGTATAAATCTTCCACTCTGGGTCATAAAGATTAAACTCGGGAACTCTGCTAGCCAGATCCATGTTTGATTCCCAGAAGGCTTGGATGGTACCAACATCCCTCCAGTAATCCTTGAACTGATATGCCCACATGCTTTTTCCGTCTTGTAACATCGCTGGAATGATGTTTTTGCCAAAATCGTTTTCCGACTCCTGCATTGCATCATCTTTAATAAGATATTCTCTCAAAACAGGCCAGTTGAATATATACACTCCCATTGAAGCAAGTGTACTTTTAGGCTGTTGTGGCTTTTCTTCAAATTCATAAATCTTACCATTTTCATAGCAATTCATAATTCCATAGCGACTAGCTTCTTCATAAGGAACATTAATAACCGAAATAGTAGCATCTGCATCATTTTCCTTATGATAATCTAGCATTTTTGAATAATCCATTTTGTATATGTGATCACCTGAAAGAATGACAACGTATTGTGGAGAATACTTGTCAATATAGTGTATATTTTGAAAAACCGCATTTGCAGTACCTTTAAACCATTCCCCCATTTCAGCCTTCAAATATGGAGAAAGAATAGTAACGCCACCATCAATTCTATCCATATCCCACGGCTTTCCAATGCCAATATGAGCATTCAACTTGAGAGGCTGATATTGGGTAAATACCCCAACTGTATCAATTCCAGAATTAGTACAATTACTGAGCGAAAAATCTATAATTCTGTATTTACCACCATAAAGTACTGCAGGCTTGGCCACATTCTTTGTAAGCACTCCTAGTCTTGAACCTTGTCCACCTGCAAGCAAGAGGCCTATTATTTCTTTTTTAATCATCGCATCAACTCCCGCAAAACATATTAGCTGTCAAATATTTATTGCATATCGACACTCTTATTATATTATATTATCCTTTTTATTGCATGTAAACTTATGAATTTGAAGGGGAAAAACGCATAACAATTTATTCCATAGTATATAGCAATGTTTATAAATGCAAAATAGTGGTGTTTATAAATGCAAAAAACCCTGCATAGAAATTGCTATCATCCCAAATGAGTTTTATTTATAACATTTGGGAATTCTTACAATTCAATACAGGGTTTTAATAGGTTCTGCCAATAGATGCTACAGTATTGTGAGCAGCTTAATATACAAGCGTTTTAAGATGTGCCTAGCACCAAAGCCTTAAACCGCAGGATGTACAAAAGAAACTATGCTGCAAAGAGGAATATCTGTCACTGATCCAACAGTGGCAATAGGAGCACCCATCATCATTTCATTGCCACATCCCATACCACTCGCCATATTACTTCCACCACAAGCATTGCCCAAAGCGCAGCCTGGGGCTGGACCTATTTGTGTTATAAGCCTTACAAAGCAATCATTAACGCCTATTATAACTCCAGTAAAACCGCAACCTGACGTCCCCCCACTAAGCGTAAAAATTGTAACTGTCTGGCCTATATATTTAGACATTGCAAAAGCAAGGTCACCATCAAGATTGAGGCCATAGCCATTATCACCGCATCCTGTCATACCAATTCTCTCCCTTCAGAAATAAAATGAATTTTATTACATCTTATGTCAACGCAAGAGAAAATGTTCCATCAAGGTGGAGTATCTTACTTATTTTTAATAAAATAAATGCGTAGGCCAGAGCTTGCTTATTTAATTCCTTCTAAAAATACCGCAAAGAAATGCGCGTCCTAGCTTGCTTATTTTACTCCTTCAAAATATCGCAATTAAATGCGCTTCATAACTCGCCTATTTTATTCTTTCCAATATATCGTAAAAAGTCTTTATATGATTCGGCTCTTTTATTTGTTTCCCCGAACAATAGAAATCAATATTTACATCGTAGGGTATGGTTGGTGTTGGGCAATTACTATAACCGCCAAGCAAATCTGCTTCTTCTAGCAACCTCTTGAGATATCTAATAGTCCCCGAGCTACCATCTATTATGTCAATATCCTCTGGTAGTATTTTTTTAAATGTACTTCTGTATATTGGGAAATGTGTGCACCCAAGCACTATAGTCTTATAGGTGCTCATATCAAAATTCTTGAGCTTGTTTGTTATAATGGGTATCATTGTCTCATCATCAAATATATTCTTCTCTGCGCATTCAACTAGCTCTGGAAACGGCAAATAATCTACCACATGCTCCTGGTCCACTCTCTGTACAAGATTGTGAAATTTCTCTTCCTGAAGCGTTAATGGTGTAGCAAATACCAGCACCCTCTTGCCGGTGCCATTGCCTTTTTGTACAGCCGGCTTTACTGCAGGTTCCATACCAACAATCGGGAAATTATACATTCCTCTAAGTTCACGTACAGCAATACTTGTTGCTGTATTACATGCTACTACCAGAGCTTTTATTTTTTTATTTACCAAGAATTCAACAGCCTCAAAAATATACTGCTTTACCTGAGCTTTGTCCTTTGTGCCATATGGGACATGGTCGGTATCTGCATAGTATATGTAGTTTTCGCAAGGCAGCTGCTTCAAAGCCTCTCCCAAAACTGTAATTCCACCTATCCCAGAATCAAAAAATCCTATTGGAGCATCCTTCATAATATCCTCACCTGTTAAGCTATTGGTTTTCTTTTTTTCCTTACCGTAACAAAGATTGCATATATGACAAAGCAAATTCCGCAATACACCATAGAAGGTAAAAAATAAGTAAAATAAAGGGTATCTCGGAATGTCTCTGAGAACCAACCAGTTCCATAATAGCTGTATAGAGCTACTCCCAAGGAATAAAGTGCAGAAAGTAAAAATCCTAGCGGAACAACTATAAGCTTCTCTTTGAAACGCCAGTAGTATACTACCAAAGAAATAAGCGGTAGCAATGTTGCGCTAATACCATAAACAATATATATCCCCATCATATTTAAGCCTGATAATAATATTAGCACTAATATTATTATTGTGAGTATAGCCTCAATTATACTGATTACAAAAGTCTTTAATATATTAATCATGACAACCTCTTTTTCATAGTACAGGTACTAATATATCCACTAAAATAACTAAGCATCGCTTATTAAATATAATAGGCTCCATTCCGCTTACTAAGAAATAATAAGCTCCATGCTGCTTTCTAAGAAATCGTAAGCTCCATGCTGCTTTCTAAGAAATAGTAAGCTCCATGCTACTTTCTAAGAAATCGCAAGCTCCATGCTGCTTTCTAAAATACTTAGCCATATTTCCTAATCTTAATTAGTACAAGCACTAATATTATAGCATTGTAATATTCCAAAAAAAAGGGGGGTGCACTGCATCACTCCACAACAAAAAATCCTCGACATTTTAGATGCTTTGTCGAGGATTACTTTTTAAGTTTTAAGAATTAAAATAACATTAACATTATAAATAACATTAAATTATAAATGTATTAAATAAATTATGTAATAAATTAATATTCTGGCTTAAGCTCTATTTGGTTTTTTTACAAATGCAAATAGAACTATTCCTATGATGGCTGCCACTGAAGCAATTACAAAAGCCGGGAACATAAGATTAATGTCCGTTGCTGCAACGTTTTTAAAATATCCGGCAATGTATGACGATACGACTGCACCTATTCCAAAGCCTATCAATACCATTCCGTAATTTGTGGCCATGTACTTGCTTCCAAACAAATCAGCTGTATATGCTGGGAAAGTACTTAGGAAGCCACCGTAAAAGAACCCGATAAACCCTATTAATACATATATAGAGTACCCAACGGCAATATTTACAAAGAGTGCAAAAAATGCTGTTCCACCTAGCAACAATAGAATTGTCTTTTTTCTGCCCAATTTATCAGATGCCCAGCCCCAGAATAATCTACCACCAGCGTTACAAATAGAAATTACCAAAACTCCAATTGTAGCAGTAGAAGCCATTCCCTTTGCAATGGCTATAGGCTTAGCAAACCCAATCATCATAAGTCCGCCCATACATGCTAGCATAAGAGTTGCTGTAAGTAGATAGAATTGAGGCATTCTCAACAGCTGACCCGGTGTGTAATCAACATTTGCATTAGCAGAAGTTGCTGCAGGAGGTGTATAGCCTGCAGGTACATAACCCTTAGGAGGATTTTTAATAAATAACCCGCCTATAGTGCAGACAATAGCAAATATTAAGCTCAGAACCATAAAGGTTTTAAGCTCTCCAACCCCTACTCCACCGAATACTTTTATAAATCTTTCAATAATAGGTGTAAATACTACACCACCAAAGCCAAGAGATGCAACAATAATGCCTGTTATAAACCCTCTCTTGTCCGGGAACCATTTTTGTGCACAGGCTATTGTTGTAGAATAAGTAAAGCCCATTCCAACTCCACCCAAAACGCCATATGTAACCCATAGTAACCATGGTGCAGAGGGTTTTACAAATGACGCCAGCAAGAATCCAATAGCCAATATCAGGCCGCCAATAATAACGATATTTCTAGGTCCATATTTGTCTTGAAGCTTACCACCGATAGTGCTACCTATTGTAAGTGTAGCAAGCAAAAGCGAAAAGGTTAATCCAGCTGCTGCATTGTCTCCAGCAAACAGGCTTTTTGCTATTCCATTTTGAAATATACTCCAGATATAAGCCGTGCCCAGACATAGTTGTATTGCAATAGCTGCAATTACAGGAATAACGCGGTTATTTTTCTGATTCATAGTTTCCTCCTATTAAATTGTGAGAAATTAATTTCGTTCTTCTTGTGAGTAATCTAGTTCTGCTTGCGAGCTATCTGGTTATATTTGTGAGTAACCTAGTTCTGCTTGCGGAGCTTTCCGATTGTGCTTGTGTGCATCGGTTCTGCTCTGATTAACCT
>JAEZFR010000455.1 GCA_023417285.1 Bacillota bacterium | reverse complement strand
GCGTTAATCCATGAACAACCAATAAAGGCGCAGGGGCTCATATCCTGGCCATATGTTATTAATTCTCAAAAGCTGACATATTCTTTTGGCGGTGGTGCGACAGCGGGTGCAGTGGTGAAGTGGTTCCGCGATAATTTTGCTCAATTAGAAAAGCAGGCAGAGGAAGATGGTGGGAAGAACGCTTATCTCGAATTAGACTTACAGGCAGAGAAGGTTTCTGCTGGCTGTGATGGTCTGGTAGTACTCCCTTATTTTATGGGTGAGCGAAGCCCAGTTTGGGATACAAATGCACGTGGTACAATTTTTGGGTTATCCTTGTCACATACTAAGGCACATGTTTATAGAGCTTTTTTAGAAGCAGTAGCATATTCTTTGCGTCATACAATGGAAGCTACCGGAGAAAAATTTGGTGAATATATACTTCTAGCAGGTGGTATTAGCAAGTCGAATCTTTGGAAGCAAATATTTGCTGATGTAATAGGCTATCCGGTTGTTTGTCCTATACATGATGTGGAGGCTAATTTGGGAGATGTGATGCTAGCAGGCTTAGGCACTGGACTGCTGAATTTCGAGGATATAAAGAAGTGGAGTGTACTAGGAGAAAAGATTTTGCCAAATGCTGAAAATCATAAAAAGTATAACAAACTGTACAAAATATATAGAAATATATATCTGAACTTAAAAGAAGACATGAAGGAACTTTCTGAAATATAACCATATAACTATATAAACAATGGCTTATAAAGTCTCAAATTTATAGAAATCCCACGTAAAACCACATGGTTGTAACGTGGGATTTTTGTATCTTTTTTAGTATGGTAGGTATATAAAATAACTATAACCATAGCAAATATATGTAAAAAATCTTTAGTGGGGTAGATATAAAAATTTTGGCACTATATCAGTCAATAATTTGTGAATGACTGTAGATATAAAATTCTTCATGCCTTGTATGGTACTCCTTAGGCATATACTCAAATAGTTTGTCAAACTCTTCGGCCTCGTGCTCATTTATACAATATACAGAGCTTTCTTGATAAACCCAATCTTTACCTGAAAGAGAGCCTTCAATCAATTCTAATACCAGCATGGCTGTAGGATATATATTATTCTCTAAATGCACATTATACTTTCTGCAGCTCTTGAAACCGCTATAAACATAATTCCCTGGATTACCGAATATCACTATTGCAGAATATCCCATCTCATGAGCTTTTTTAAACGAAAAATCAAGTAATGCTTTTCCATAACCTTTTCGCTGATATTCTGGAAGTATACTGAGCGGACCAAAGGTTAGTATTTCTTTTTCTTCTCCAGCACTACTCTTAAGCAGTGCTTTTGTATACATAATATTACCGATTATTCGGTTGTCTAGTTCTAAAACAAAATCTAATTCTGGAATAAAATCTTGGTGTTTTCTCATGATATGTACTAAATAATGCTCATCACAACCTGGGGCATGTAGGTTCCAAAAAGCTTTTCGCGTAAGTTCTTCAACCTCTCGGAAGTCTTCTATACGCTCGTTTCTTATAATATAATTTTGTTCTTTTTTTGTTGTGTCTTTAACCATAATATCCTCCGCGTTGTTATGTTATATAAGTCTAAAGTATAAGGAAATCATTCTAATTTGACCGTTTTAACAAAATTGAAAACTTACTCGTTATCTTCGTCTTCTTCCTCGTCTTCACCTTCCACGTATTCTAAAATATCCCCAGGCTGACATTGAAGGGCTCTACATATTGCGTTGAGCGTTGAAAACCTTATTGCTTTTACCTTTTCAGTTTTAAGATTTGACAGATTAACAATTGATATACCTACTTGTTCTGATAATTCATTAAGTGATATTTTTCTATCTGCCATCATACGATCTAATCTCACAATAATTGACATACCATCAATCTCCTATACAGTTTCATCATATCTATGTTGGAGAAAACTCCCGTACTTAAATATTCCACTAAGTATAATCATCATAAACCCAGTTATTATTAGAACAAAGTTTACCATATAATTTGTACTTATATTTTGTATTTTAAATGTATCTATAATTGTCCTTGCAACAATAACCTCAAATGCAGGGATTAGAAATGAACTCAGTATTAATACATTACCAATAATTAATATTCTTTTGGCATTTTCTTTTTCAAAGGGTTTATCCTCATCTACAGATTTTAGAATAAGAACCAATTGCTTAAGTATAGGGATTAATAAAATAGAAATTGAAGCTGCCATTATCATAATTGCCAGATAAATATTTTTCATACTTGTACCCTGTAGTGCTACATCGTTTATATTATAGTTAATCAGTCCATCCAGAGAAAAACCAAGGTGCCCAATACTTTTTTCATCTAACACAAAATGCGAATTAGATATAAATTTTATAACAATAGTGGCGATTAAACACCCACAGGCAATAACAATTGATGCCCAATAAAATACATTCATGACTATCCTTAGATTGTGAGAATAACTTTTGATTTTTATCATTGTAGTATTGTTGTTACTCATACATTTTACCCCCAATAATTTACTATTAATAAAATTATAGTTAAATATTATATAAAAGTCAATAAATATTTAATGATAAACATTAAATAAGTAAGTTTTTAAGCGGGTATAGGTGAACTGTAATTCAAAACTCCCATTTGTAGCGTGAGAATCCCTTTTTGAAAACGGGTTTCTGATTTTGTAATCAAAAATCCTGTTTTGAAAATGAATTTCTCGTTTTGTAAGGTAAAATCCAGCTTCTAAGTACTATTTTTTAGAAAATAGGCTATGTGAAAAGTATGGTATAAAAAAATACCAATACATATAAATAAACAAGACAGGATGTTGTCCTGTTCTAAGTGATATGATGGATAACATAATGATGTTGCACACTGTTGTTTCATCAAGAATCCAGCGTTAAAGCCAAAAATATTAATAAATTAATTAAGGATTAAGGTGAATGCTATGAAAAACGAAGACATAGTTCAAATGATTGATTCACGTTGTGGATTGCACTGCACAAGCTGCGAGTGGAAAGAATACAATGGATGTGGGGGGTGTATAGAAACAATGGGACGCCCATTTCACGGCGAGTGTCCCATAGCCACATGTTGTCAAGATAAGGGTTTATTGCATTGCGGTGAGTGTGTTAATATTCCATGCGAGAAGCTTTACGCATATTCCTACCTTGACCCGGAACATGGCGATAAACCACAAGGTTCGCGTGTAGAGGTCTGTCGTAAATGGGCAGCAGAAAGTGAGAAACGAGTGGATAGGAATATTACAATACAACTCGCAAACTTAAGTTAACCCCAAATGTTAGACAAAAAATCTAATATTTGGGGTTAACTTAAAATGGAAATAATGTATTTTAAATATTATAATAGTGTTGATGGTAATAAAAGACAAGTTAGATTTGAGGGATAGATAAATTATTAAGTCTGTGTGAGGGTAATTATGAATATAAGACTAATGACAATTGACGATTATCAAAAGGTATATGATTTGTGGTCAAGGACACCAAATGTGGGAATAAATGATATTGACGATTCTATAGAGGGAATAAGTAAGTACTTGAAAAGAAATCAAAATACTTGTTTTATTGCAGAAGAGAATACTCAAATAATAGGTGTGATTTTAAGCGGACATGATGGACGAAGAGGCTTTATCCATCATATGGCAGTGTCCGAATGTGAGCAACGACAAGGATTTGGAGAAATGCTTTTGGACAAAGCTCTTCATGCGCTGAAAAGTCAGGGCATACACAAGGTTGCTTTGGTTGTTTTTGAAAAAAACGTAAAGGGCAATTCCTTCTGGGAAAAGAACGGATTTATAGCAAGAGAAGACTTGATTTATCGAAATAGATTTCTATCAGATTTGAATAAATAAAACATTGGCCAGTATTTATATAGTATTTATTTTGGATCGAGACAATAATTTTAGCGTTATTAGTATGATTTAATAAATGAAATTTTTTGGCAAATATTTATGGTGACTTTGAATTTAATAATTATGAAGAAGATAATATTAATAAAAGATTAATATTTATCTCAAAAAAGTAAAACCAAGTGTTTGCTTACTTTAATGCTAGAGTGTCCTATGTAATGGGAGTACTTAATCTGGGGAGTGATGTTAAATGAAATTTTATGTGGTAGATGCCTTTACTAATACTATTTTTAATGGTAATCAAGCGGGAGTTGTAATATTGGATCAGGCTGCGGATTTTCCCGATAGAACTGTTATGCAAAAAGTAGCGGGTGAGTTAAAGCATTCAGAGACTGTGTTTATAAAAAAGACTGCTAATAAGACTTATGAGCTTAGATTTTTTACCCCTACAGAGGAAGTTGAGTTATGCGGACACGCCACAATATCCTGCTTTACTGTTCTTAGAGAGGAAAAGCTGATTGGGCCGGGAGTATTTATAGCTAATACATTAGCCGGAGCCTTAGAGATTATAGTGGATAATGCTTCAGTATGGATTAAGATGGTAAGGTGTTATTTTGTAAAGAATCTTGAACAGGCAGAGTATTCGCAGATTTATGAAGCATACGGACTAGATATAACTGATAAGCCTGATTTTTTGCAGCCAAGCATATATAAAGCTGGAATAGCCGATATATTACTACCTGTTAGCTCTAGAGAAAAGCTAAACAAAGTGGTTCAAGATAAGGAGAAAGTTATTGAAATTTCAAAAAAGCATAGCGTCGTAGGTGTACATATGTTTTGTTACAATCCAAATAGTGAAACAACTGCTTTCTGTAGAAACTTTGCGCCCTTATTTGGAATAGATGAGGAATCAGCAACCGGGACTTCAAACGCGGCATTAACTTGCTATTTACATGAGAAGGGATTAGTTGCAACAAATAGTATAAATAAATTTATACAGGGTGAGAAATTAGGAAAACTATCACTTATTAGTAGTAAAGTTGATGAAAATAGAAACATTTTTATAGGTGGAAGTGCCATCATTTCTATTATAGGAGAGTTCAGATTATAAGGAGTCAAATTATATAAAAAGAATTGATGTGATGAAAGGAATGTCCCGCAGAAAAATTGGTGATTAATTAATTATGAATTTATCATCATCGTGATTTCAAAATATAACTGTAGCAAAGGAAGAAGAAATATGGATAGGCAGTATGTCTTTACTGAGAGGGCTCATCTTATGTGCCCCAATATGCATTTTGGAATTTTGTTCACGATAAATAAGGAGTATGATAGGACAAATGTTAGAAATGTACTTAACCGCTTGACTGAGGCACATCCTTTTTTGAAATGCCTCATTGCCAATGATAATAGAGGGAACCCTTATTATAAGTATCAAACTCAATTAGAATTAGATTTCATTGAAATGAATTCGTTGCAGTCTCTTAGGGATGATTATAAAAAAATATCAGAAGGTGGCTGGGATGTTTATTCAGAAGGATTACTAAGGATATTTACATATCCAAGGCAAAATGGTTTTGAAATACTGTTTATCGCTCATCATTTGCTTTGTGATGGGAGGGGTCTATTAGGTTTAGTTACATCATTTGCAAATTGCTATGTAAAAGGGATAGAACCAGCGTACAGAGAGGAATGTCTGATAAAATCTATAAATGATCTCCCAAAGGGAAGTGATCTACCTTGGATTAGCAAGGTTATCATTAATTCTGCAAATAAGAAATGGAAAAAAGAAAATCACAAGGTAGATTATAGCGATTATTCAAAATTTGAAAAGGAATATACTAATAAAAATAAGCTGAATATGAGCTTTGAAACAGTAACCAGTAAAGAATTTACAAATATAGCAGATATATGCCATAATAATAATATATCGATTAATGATTATCTTATAGCAAAGATGATGCAGGATGAAGCAATTAAAAAAGTAATTATTGGTGCTGATATTAGGAAATATTTTACCAATTATAGAGAGGGCAGTCTTGGAAATTACTCCACTGCTTTTAGTGTTGTTTGTAATTCAAAACGGGATAACCTTATTGAATTGGCAAAACAGGTATCTCGTAGTGTAAAAAAACATATTAATTCACCTAAGAAATTGATGCTTGTATTGGCTTGTTACTTAAGAATGACCCCGGAATTAATAGATGCAGTAGCTATATCAACACTTGGTAATTTTAGCAGTAATGCAGGGAAGTTTGTAGGTAGCAAACTGTTTGGATATAAGGACAGCTGCGGATATAGTATAACTAATCTCGGCAAAATCGAAAGTGATACAATTGTGGAGGCAACATTTATACGACCAGCGTCGCCTGCCAACAAAAAAACAGTGGGCGTTCTAACAGTCAATGGCAAGATGAATAAATGCACAATAACAGCAATTAATAATTGATACATTGGTGAGTTTTTTTGTGGAGCACAAATAATATATAATGGAGGGCATATTTTATGATAAGAAAAGTATTAGTTTCATTTCTAATCATACTCGGCATATTTTTAATTGGCTGTACAAATAACGACGATACAAAGGCTGATTACACTTATACAGGTGAAAATGATTCTTGGAAAGTTGAGTATAATGTACATAAAGAAATTACTTTATATAAGTCAGATGGCAAGCTAGATAATGATAGCTCAACTCAAAAAATACTAGTAGCAACTTATAAAAAAGATATTTCTGAACTATCTTTGGTTAAACATTTAAAAATTAGTTATGAAAGTAGTAGTGGTAATGGTGAGCTCAATGAATACTTTACTGCTGATAGACCCCCAAAAACAAAAATATTTACATCTCAATCAAGCAGCAAATCAAGTTCAAATGCAAATAAGGAAGATAAATTACCTTTAGCTGATATTAAATACTTAAGCAAAGATAGTCTATTAGGCATTGTAGACGAAAAAATTCTAGTGGACATATACCAAGATGAACAAAAGCAAACAATTGAATTGAAATTAAAGTAGAGTATTAATAGTTTATGATAATTGATTTACATATAATTAAATTCCCTAATAATCAATAATAAAGAGGTGACATATGAAGGAGCAAATATATACCGAATGTCCTAAATATGAAACAGAATCATTCAAACTAAGATTAGTTGAGATGGATGATGCTGAAGAGTTGCTGGCATGTTATTCAGATAAATTGGCAGTAGATAAAATGAATGCTGATAATTGTACTAGCGATTTTTATTTTCAGACTGTAGAAGAGATGAGAGAATGCATTTCTTTCTGGCTAGATTTATATAAAAAGCAATGTTTTGTACGTTTTTCAGTTATTGAAAAACAAACTCAAAATGCTGTGGGTACTATAGAAATATTTGGAGGAGAGCATGGGGTTCTCCGAATTGACATTTGTACTAAATATGAGGAGCCTAAGTACATAGAGGAGTTAATACGTATAGCAATTTATGACTTTGTGCGAGATTTCGAAATTCAAAACCTCGAAATTAAAGCAATCAATACTCCTGGTAGAATGCCATTACTAGAGAAGTATGGTTTTGTGGAATCTACTACATTTAGGCCTGGTTTAGGGTATTATGAAAGAAGCTATATAAAATATTTTTCTCAAGAAAAGGGAATTGCATACTGTGGCTTAGCCTGCTGTGTATGCAGTGAGAATAAAAACTGCGCTGGATGTCGTAACGAGGGCTGCAAAGAGAAAGATTGGTGTAAGTCATTTAATTGCTGTAAAACGAAGAAAATTAATGGATGTTGGGAGTGCAAAGAGTTC
>JAEZFR010000453.1 GCA_023417285.1 Bacillota bacterium | reverse complement strand
ATATTGGACACTTGAAATTTTTTGTATCCAACCTATTAAGATTTATCCCAATGTGGAGATATGCCAAATCTATTACCACACCATTGATGGAGATTATGAAAAGTACTCAAGTGGGAAGTACCAAAATAACACCGATATACAGCCAAGCTTGATGTATAAGGACTTTATGGAAAACAAATAAAGACTATTTGAAATAAGAAAGGAGTTTGACAAATGGTCAATGCTGTTAATATAGAAATTAGTTTGGATAGGGCTAAACTCAATGATGCAGAAAAGTTGCTGGAAATTCAGAAGATTTGTTTCACACCTCACCTTGAACGCTATCAGGATTTTGATATGAGTCCTGCAATGGTCAGTTTAGATACTATTAAATGGCAGATTGAGAATGAAAATTTCTATAAAATTTTATTAAATAATAATTGGATAGGTTCAATAAATCTAAGAAAACTAGATGATTTTGGCAACTATAAACTACATGTAATCAATATCCTGCCACAATATCAAGGAATGGGCATTGGTCAAACAGCAATAAAGCTAGCTGAAGAATTATTTCCTGAAGCTAGAACATGGTCGTTAGAAACACTTGAAGATATGCCAGGCAATCGGCATGTTTATGAAAAGCTCGGGTACATATTTACGGGAAAAACTGAAAGAGTAAACGATAAATTAACATTAGTATTTTATCATAAAGATATTAAATAAACGCTCTCAAGGATAAAGCAGTTGTCGATCACAGATATCTATTGAGATTATTATATTTTATTCATGGAGTAAATAAATGATTAAACAAGCTGATGAACACGATATAGAAGTAATTGAAGAAATCTAGTTTAAAAAGTAATACCTTTGGAAAATAACATATAGATTGTAAGATAATTTTATTAAAAGGAGAAAAACAATGGTGCACTTGGTTTACTGTGATAATGTTGGCAAATTAGGAGAACGTGTTCTTGATAAGATTATGAATGGCACAAAAACAATGGTTGTGCGTGGAGCCGCTGGACGAAAAATCCCTCATAGTAGAGTCTTTGAAGGTGAGACCCTATATTTTATGGAGAAGGGAACAGCTAAAATTTCTGCAACAGCAAAGGTGAAGTCGGTCCAAAACTATATTAAATTGAGCGAGGATGAAATTGACCAAATTCTCAAAGATAATCAAAGTAAACTTAACTTAACCGATAAGCAAAAGGAACGATGGTACAAAAAGTGCTTGTGCTTGGTTGAATTCAGTGAAGTAATGGCGATTGAACCACCACTAGAATTCGAGCATCAAGGCAATATGGACGATTGGCTAATCATTGATAAAATTGAAGATGTGGTTGTAGGTAAAAGTATTCCTTACAACTATGAGAAATCTAGATTTTCTTAAACAAATGGTTTTCTAAATTGATACATATCACTATGCTATGCATTACAACTAGAAAAATTTCATCATTGGGGAGTGATAATTATTAGAATCTATCGGTCTGCTTCGGGAATTTATGATTTATTAGACGTTCTTTACTTCACTAAAAATGGCGGTAATCCTCGAAGGGTAATTATGGATTTAATTCCAAATGCACCTGTAAAAATCTTAGATATGTGCTGTGGAACCTGCTCTAATACCTTAATGGTTGCAAAGAATAAACCTTTAACAAATATTATAGGGGTTGATATATCCCCTGAAATGCTTAATATTGCTCAACAAAAAGCTATAAAAAACAATATAAATAATCTTATTTTAAAGAATGAAGATGCTACTCATACATCTTTGCCGGATAGTAGTTTTGACTTCATTATTATTGGATTAGTCCTTCATGAAATCAGTCCTGGTTTAACAAAGCAAATCCTTAAAGAGGCATATAGACTATTGAAACCAGATGGCAGGGTTATTATTTTGGAATGGGAAAAACAAACTAGCTTGTTAAGAAGGATCAAGTTTTCACCTATCTTATTGATGGAAAAGATTAATTCAAGAACTTTTAATGAGTTTTATCATAGTGACAAAAACAACTTATTTGCTAAATATAATTTTAATGTAAATAAAATTCACCATTGCGATTACAGTATTGTAGTGGAATTGATAAAGGATAATATTAGTTAATTGAATGCTGTAGAATAAATCTGAATTTACAAAATATTGGATAAAATATACTTTTAATGTATAATAGTGCTATATAGCTAGAGAACTGAGTAAGAAAATGAAATAACCTCATGAGGTAAACAAATGAAAAGAATTTTTTATGTATTTACAATATTCCTAATTTGTCTTGTTTGTGCTTCGTGCGCTAGTGAATTAAATGTATCTGATGCAAATGAATCATACGTAAATGGCGCTGACGAATTAAATGAGTCTGCTATTAGCAAATTAAACTCTGAACAATCGGATTTGAATAATGGGGAGCAGGTTGCACAGTTCCCTTTAGAGAGACCATCAAATAGTAAGGTTGTAACTAGCCCTGAGCAGTATCAAGATGAGAAATTTCCTGTTGTAGCAGCCATTCCACAAAGGGATATATACTTGTAC
>JAEZFR010000379.1 GCA_023417285.1 Bacillota bacterium | reverse complement strand
GTATTGGATATATCATAGGATTCGATTCTATGAGGCTTCTCTCCGAGTGACAGTACTTGCATAAGTTGATTGAGTGCCTCGTCACTGTTCTTATTGTCTCTCTTTTCCCGCTCCTTGTAAGGTTTAGGGCAATTTGTGCATTTTGAGATACCATCTGAACCAACCTCACAAATTCTCCACGCTTAGGCACTCTAAGTGTAACCTTTGTTCCTCTCTTTTCGGTTAACCATTGTGAAATAGCCTCTTCGTCCTCCACCTCCTGAGGAATAATTATCTCAGGCGGTATGAATTGCACACTATTGTAAAACTGCTTGATAAAGCCCGATAATGAGCTCTCAATTTCAGAAGCCCCTTCTCCTTCAAAAACAAAGTGTTCTCTTCCAATAACACGCCCGCTTCTAACAAAGAAAACTTGAACAACGAGGTCCGCAGCATCTCTAGAAAAGCCTATTATATCCCTATCCTGCAAATCGGTGAGCAATACCTTCTGGCTCTCTGAAAGCTTATCTATACTTAGCAGCTTGTCCCTAAGCTGTGCAGCTTTCTCAAAGTCAAGCTGCTCTGCCGCTTCATTCATCATCTGCTTAATATCGTTAACTATTTCGTCGTGCTGACCTCCTAAGAATCTGCAGATTTTCTTCATCATCTCTCTATATTCATCTGCATTAACCCCTCCTTGACAGGGCGCAAGACATAAATTCATGTGATAATTAAGGCATGGCCTGGTTTTTCCTATATCCCTCGGAAGGACCTTTGCACAGGTCTTTATAGGAAACAATTTTTTTAACATATCCAGCACATCATTGACAGCGTACCCGCTCGAATATGGGCCGAAATACTTTGCTCCGTCCTTTTCAATTCTTCTTGTCTTTAGTATTCTGGGATACTCTTCATTAAGCGTTACCTTGATATAAGGATAATGCTTATCATCCTTTAGTAATATGTTATAGCGAGGCTTGTGCTTTTTTATGAGGTTGCACTCAAGCATAAGTGCTTCAACTTCTGTATCAGTGACAATATATTCAAATTCACTTATTTTTGAAACCATCACCTGTACCTTTGGAGGATGGTTTATAGAGTTTTGAAAATATTGTCTTACTCTATTTTTTAGTACTATGGCCTTACCAACATATATAATAGTCCCTGTAGCGTCCTTCATTATATATACGCCTGGTTTTTCAGGCAGCTTCTTTAATTCCTCCTGTATATCAAACACCTGTTGATTCACACCTCCTCAAAAAAATGCTGTGATCGGGTGACCACAGCATTTTTTGGTTATTACATTATGTGTAAAGTTTAATTAAAAACCTTCTGAAAAATATTCAGCAATCTCCTTTGAGGCTTTTTCCTCATCCTCACCATCTGTAATTATAGCTATAGTAGCCTGTCTTTCCACACCCAAAGATAACAAACCTAACAGACTTTTCGCATTTGCTCGTCTTTCGCCTTTCTCAAGCCAAATGCTTGAGCTATATTTTGAAACCTTCTGAACAAGCATTGCAGCAGCTTTACTATCTAAGCCTGAAGGGCAATTTATTACTACTTTTGTAGATATCATTTCTTTGTTCCCCCAATTTGTTAAACTAATACAATTTCTATTATAACAAATAACTCCTTAACAAAGCAAACCCTCATTTTGTTTTTTGTGATACATTTTTTACTTTTTTTCCAAATGAAGTATCAATAATAGTCCCAAATCCCAAAGAAGCCAACGCTATCTCACCTAAAACCAGTATGATGCCGTATATACACATTCCAGTATAGTTCTTTGGATCTATTATTAAAACGGGTATTATCTTGCACATGCTTACTAATATATGTCCAATAAAGAATTGCAAAAATATTGTAGACTTTTGGTCGTTTGCTTTGAGAATAGCTCTGCCTACAAATACTCCTCCTACAATGTCAGCAACAATAAACAACAATATATACAAAATTGGTGCTACAAACAAAAAGATTAAGAAAGCCAATATTATAGTACTTGCTACAACAAATAATATACCAAGTATCATCTTTCTCCCGGGCCTAACAGCAAATGAATTGGACATTACTCTAAAATTCACCGTAAATATTGATATCATTATAAGTCCAGCCCCCAATGTTACAATGGCTAAAAGTATAAGAACACTAATAAGTATACTGTTGACGTTAAACATGGAGAGCCAATCTATTGAAGCACTTAACTTAGTTCCCTCAATAGTAACGGATTCAGGCTTTTCTAACTTGCCCACTGAAACCAAATTCCCCGATATATTGACACCTTCCTGTAACTTAACTTCTCCAAGAATAGATATAATATCCCCATCAACATCGTCATTTACCATAACATCACCAAGTAGTACTATTAAAGTCCCATCAATCTTATGGCTTATATTTGCACTTCCAAGAACAACAACAATGTCTTCATTCTCTGTTTGGGTAACCTCTTCGTCCTGCATAATAATATATTTATCATCTAATAATGAACTAGCAGCGTATACATTTGAAGGTGCTAACACCAATATTATCATTATCAGTATACATAACAATTTAAACGTATTTTTCATCTGTTCCCCCATTATTGTCAGAAATAATGTATACATATATTCTCTGAATTACAAACAACAGTATAGCGAGAACAATATATACGTAGTAATAATTCTGGTAAGCAGATACTGCCACTCCTACAGTTGCTATAATGATTCCTTTGAATGCATCAAATATCAGTGATACATACTGTATTGCCGCACTAAAGAAATCTTGTATCATAACAATAAAGTTTAACGGGGATTTAGTTACTTCTAAAAGTAGACCTCCTAACAATATTACGAACACAAACGAAAGCGCTATGGCAAGTATATTGTAAACATAGGAATTATCCCCATTATATTTAGAGTAGAGAGGCACTTCCTTCTTTAAACGACTCATTACTTGAACTTCAAAGTCTGCAGGAGGTACAATTGTTTCACAGGTATCTGCTTCTACTAAATCAAAGATATCCTTTAAGCTTGTAAACTCTTGTGTACAATTGTTGCAGGTTTTCATGTGCTGCTTTAACTGCGCCTCTTCGATATCATTTATATTTCTGTCGAAATACTTCATCATTATTGTCTGAGCGTTGTTACATGTCATAATACCTCCTCCTTTCTTGCACTTTCAAGTTTATCCCTAAGCATAAGTCTCGCTCGGTAAAGCCTGTTCTTTATGATGGACATGGGCTCACTTAGCACCTTTGCCATTTCTTCATAAGACATTCCTTTATTGTGAAACAATACAACCAATATTTTATATTTATCAGGTAATTCGTTTATAGCTTTGTTTATCAGCTCAGTTCTCTGACACTTAATAAAAGCTTGTTCAGGAGTATCACAACTGCTTGAAATACCAACTGCATCATCTAATGTAACAGTATCCTGCTTCCTTTTTCTAAGAGTGTCCAAACAAAGATTGGTAGTAATCTTTACAATCCATGTAGACATTTTAAACTCTGGATTGTATCTCTCAAGCGATTTATATAGTCTTATAAATACTTCCTGAGATATATCATTAACTTCCTCTTTGTCCGGGATCATTTTATATACAACGCTATATACTAGCTTTTTATATCTTCGTACTATTTCTTCAAAAGCAGTACTATTCCCATTAATACACTCTTCTATGAGTTGTATATCGGTAAGTTCAAACAGGTGACTCACCCCCTATCTTTACAAATATACTAAAATATACGTTAAGAAATTTAACTTTGTCTGCTATTTTTTATTTTGTAATGCCTCAGCAAATTTTTTCAGTTTCTTACTAACCAGGTAATTAATTGTATCCTTTTCATATTCACCATCAGGTTGTCTTTTCCCTGCTTTAATACCTGTAAGAATCTCAATTCCTTCCTCAATATTTTTTACTGGATATATGTGAAACTGTTTTTTCTTAACGGCTTTTATAACCTCTTCATTTAGCACAAGGTTTCTTACATTTTGATAGGGTATTATTACACCATGGCTGCCATTTAATCCTTTTACCTTACACAGCTCAAAAAAACCTTCTATCTTATTTGTTACCCCTCCAACCGGTTGTATCTCTCCTTTTTGATTAACAGAACCAGTTACTGCAATGTACTGCTTAATAGGAACATCTGATAGGCTGGACAAAATGGCATATAATTCTGCACTAGAAGCACTATCTCCATCAACTCCACCATACATCTGCTCAAAGCATAGACTTGCAGAAAGCGACAACGGAAATTGTTGAGCATACTTCTGCCCGATATATCCACTTAGAATTAGTACTCCCTTAGTATGAGAGGTTCCGCTCATCTCAACCTCTCTTTCAATATTAATAATTCCACTTTCTCCAATATAGGTGGAAGCAGTAATTCTAGTAGGCTTTCCAAAGGCGTAATCTCCCATATCCATTACGGTAAGTCCATTAATCTGCCCAATCTCTTCGCCCTCAGTGTCCACCATAATTATTCCTTCTGTTAAAAGCTCAAGCATTTTTTTATCTAATCTATTACAACGTTGGTTTTTCTCTTCAATAGCCTTTTGAACATGCTTGGCCTTTACCAGCCTCGCCCCTTCCATCTCAGCCCACATACTTGCTTCACATAAAATCTCCACAATTTCGTTAAAACGTGTGGACATCTTATTCTGATCTTCAACCAGCCAGGATGAATACTCAACCACCTTTATAACTCCCGACCTATCAAAGTGTGGCGTTCCTTCCTTTTTACAGAAACCGCTAATAAATGCAGAAAGCTTAATTATGTTATCCTCATTCTTGTACATTTCTTCATCAAAATCAGCTTTAATCTTGAAAAGCTTTCTAAAATCCTCATCATATTCGTACAGAAGATGGTATATCTGTGTATTGCCAACAAGTATTACCTTGAAATCTGCTGGAATAGGCTGAGGCTTAATAGCAGATACTGAAACCACACCCTGCTGCTCCTTCATATTCTCAATTGCTATCTTTTTGGTCTTAAGAGCCCTTGTCAAAGCCTCATACGACTGAGGATTACTAAGTACGTCCTTCGCCTGAAGTATCAGATAGCCTCCATTTGCCTGATGAAATAGTCCAGCCTTTATCATGGTATAATCTGTTGAAATAGACCCAAACTCATTTTCATACTCTATCTTACCTACAAGGTTTGAGTATGTAGGATTAGAATCAATAACAACAGGAGCACCCTGGAGATTACTATTATCAACCATCACATTAACCTTGTATTTAGATACAGTGTTATCACCCTTTTGGAGCCAGGGAAGAATCAATGGAAGCTGCTCATCATCGGCTTCCTCTTCAACGAAATCATCTAAATTTGTCAGTATATCCTCTTGTATCTTTTCGAAATATTCAGTTAAAAGCGGATACTTCTTGTATTTTTCCTTTAAATCATCTATATGAACACCAATAGCCAATAAAGCTATCTTGTCTTCCCATTCAGACACCTTTTCCTCTGCTTGCTTATCGTTGTTCTTGAGCTTTCTAATTATATCTAGAGTATCTAACTGTAATACATTTGTCCTTTCATTAATCAAGCTCTTTGTTTCATCGTCCAGCTCGCTATACTCCTCTTCACTCAAGGTTCTTCCCTCAATTATAGGAAGAAAATATATCCCCGAATTACCTGTTTTAACTTGGAAACCCTGTTGCTCTGCATCCTTGCTCAGCTGCTCAAGCAATTCCTCTTTTTTATTATTAAACTCCTCTAGAA
>JAEZFR010000546.1 GCA_023417285.1 Bacillota bacterium | reverse complement strand
CGCCTGCTCTAACTTCATGTATTGTAGTTTTCGTGTCACTTGCTAAATATAGGCAGCTTATTCCATCACAATTAGCTCTTCCAGCAGTTGCCATATTTGAATCAGGCGCTCCCATTTTATCAAAAGTATATCCTATTTCTGGTGATACTCTGCCACGGAAAAATATTTCTCCTTTTTTATAACTCTTACGTATATAAGAACAGAATTTTTCTAATATATCAAGATTAATATAATTAGAATGAAATCTGTTCACTTTTTTTATATTGTCAGTAAAGCTTTCCCAACTGTTTGCTTTTAATAATGAATGTGCTGATATGTAATCATCGTCATGAAGCTCTACTATGCCCACCGGTTGATCAAATAGCTCCGGAGTATCTTCATATTTTTCCTTGCATATAGCTGTTATTATTGAATATACCTTGCTTGAACTTAAATTAGCAAAGATATTCCAATTATTTAACAATTCATCTTTCAATAATGATACTTCTGCTCTTGGGTATGATGCTGGTAACATCCTTATAGGAGAATAGATACTTACTAAATCTTCAAATAGCTCTGTTAATTTTATGTTTTTTTCTGTATCATAAATACTTACGTTAGTGGAGCCGCATATTTGACAATTTCCTATTTCTCCTGTGTGGTCTATTACAGCTTTAATTTCAATATCCCTAAAACACTTGCTACAAATGATCATGTTACTTCTCCTTGTCAAGGAAACTACTCATTAGTTCAATGTGATGCATAAGAGACAATTTTTTAACTGTTCCAAGCCCAGGATAAGTCTCATTATAATAACATTCTATAAATTGTTTGATAGCATAAGTATTGAGTTGCATTACTTCATTCCATTTAACCAGCTTGGCAACTGCTTCTGCAAATTTTCTTGCTGGATCAGATATATCATCGTTTGTATTCGATACAAAATGCTTAACTCTTAATTTACTATTATCATCAAAGTAAACTATATGAATGGCTACCGCGTATGGAGCAAATCCTGTATCAATGTAATCATCACCCACTATAGAGTAATCAGAAAATCCAACGTAACCATCCAATTTATAATAGAGGTGGTCATTAGAAAATGCTTCATCTTCTTTTTTGGCATAATCAGTATTGCGATTCTGTTTTTTAAATTTATTAGCCATAAGAACTCTATTGTAATGTACTTCTCGCCTAAATTCAGTTTCATCTTTTATTAATGTATAACGTGGATATTCAGCACTAAATATATTTGAATATGTTAATAAATAATCTTCATCATTAACTATTACCATAATATCTGCTGCTTTTCTTCCCTTATCAAACCAATTTTTCAACATCTTCCCGGAATTCTTGAACATATAGTGAGTCGCTAAAATATTAGGCTTATTCATGACTTCCTTTAGTTGATCTAGCATCTTAGCATTTGAGTCCTTCTTACAATCCGATACAAAATTTCCCACTTGCGGATTGTAAATCAATGATATGTCAATATTATGGTCAACAAAAGTAGATAATGTCTTAACTAATGTTGATGACATTTTTACAGGTTCAATAATAGGAATAATCTTATTGCCTATTAAATCATTTTCTATTAGTTCCCTTAATGCAATAAGTTCAAATTGCCTTCCTCTAAGATATGGAAAATACATTTTCTACCCCCTATATTTACTTTGTAAAAATCTATTTAAATTAACATAGTCCTTAATATTAAAATCAGAGAAATATATAATGCTTTTTATTTCTTTTGGCACCTTTTCAAATAATTCCATGTCAATACTATTGCGTTTTTTTAACTCTTTTATAAACATTGTATAAGCTGTCCAAACATCAATGTTCTCAAAAAGCTTTTTGCATTCACTATAATACTTAAATTGCGACACGTCAGGTAAATAGCCATAAACTTCTTTTATAATACTCTCATATTCTTTTTTTCTTAGTATCTTAAAAATTATGCCTAAATCTAATCTAGAAGCATCATTCACCGCTTCTTTTCTAAGGCTAATCGTATTCCTATGCGTCAGTACATAAATTCCAACATTCGAATTCACTAATTTTTTATTTACAGCTTCAAAAGTAGCTTCGCTTGTAACGACACATACATTATTGAATGCCTTAAAGTAATCATTTAATTGATTTTCTAAACGATCCAAATTATCTAGTTCTGTTTTTATCTCATATACTACAGCCTTACCATTTATTAAGATGAAATCTGCTTTAGACTTATTTACCGGTACTTCGGTTAGTGCAACTGTAGTTTTGGGACTGTGTATTCCAAGTAGTAATTTATTTAATAACGTATTTTTATAATAATACTCATTTCTATATTCATTATCCATCAGTTTATATATAAAACTAATAATCTGCTGATGACTTTTACCTTCAGGATCAGCAACATAGCGAACTACGGCTGCATTATATGAAGTATCCCTGGATTCATTGATCAATGCTTTAAAAGTATTTCTTGTAAATACTCTATTTAAAAGCAAGTTATTGGTAGCTTCCACCATCAGCACCCCCTTCATAAACATATAATTATCCAAGTTAATTATACATTTCTGTAAATCACCTGTCAATTAACTCATCTGAAGATTGAGGTCTTTTAAAATATCCTTCTCTAATATTTATATGCTATAAATATTGGTCTTTGTACTGGTATCGTATGAAATAGCCCCGTACTCATTCGAAAACATTCTTTAAAATCTTTCTGCCAATTTCTTAATAAATTCATGATCTCTTTCCACGAATAACACTGTGTTGTTTTTAATATATTTCTAAGTTCATTATCATTAATAAGTTTGATTCCATCAATCATACTATGATCTAAAATATTTTCTTTATAAAATTCATAGGTCACATAATCTTCGGAAATATCCGATTGTACCAAAAACCATTTGCAGCTTGATCCAAATCCTATTTTATCAATACTTGCACCTATTGGTGTCCCAGAAACAACTTGTATATTATAGTTGTTTAAAATATTTGTTTGTTCAAACATTGATTTTCTGAATGTAATATATGTATTATTACTCATATATCTATTTACCTTTGGTCTACGAGCAAAACATGCTATTAAATGTAGGTCTTCAATACTATTAAGTAAAGAAATCTCTGTATCGTCTCTCTTGCTTTGATAATAAAAAGGATAGAAAAAAGAACATTCTTTCTCTAATTTATTATACAAATTATTGCATATCATATATTCAGACGAGCGTTCATTTGAAAACCCAGTAGCCATAACTCCTCCCTACCTTCACATAAAAAAGTAATCACATTGTATATATTGCTTATGCTACTGAACATATCTACATTCTTATATCATAAAAATTACCTCGAAAGCGTTCAATGTCGTTAGTAAGTGTCTTAATTCCTCTCTTATCATAAATGACCTGTTTCGATAGTACTTTGTCATTTGATAACTTTTCTAATAAATTGATGACAGTAGATTCAATATCATTGTCTTGCATACTAATAGATGAAAGAACAGTATCATAATATTCCTCCAATGATAATGCATTGGACCATTTTGATAGCACTTCACTATTCTTATATTCAGATATCTTAACTATTTTCTTCGTATTATCATCGTTTTGTATGATTACCAAATTATTGTTAACTGTCACATTAAAATCTTTACCATCTTTAAATATTAGCTTTTCAATAAACTTCAAAACCAAGCCAGCTACTACTGACGTTGTCATATCCAAAATCAAACTGCCTTGGCTAAATTTGTTTAGCTTCACTATATCTTTATATCGCTTGGAAAAATTTCTTGAAGTAGTTGGGTATGAATTTACTTTCTCCAATCTTTTTGCCGCTGACTTTTGTTCACGAGCAAATTGTGCATCAATTCTATCACTTAGTTGATCAAGCTTAGCCAAGCTAATATTTTCTATTTCATTAGAAATAATATGTTTTATTATTTCTCGTCTATTGTCGTTTTCATCTATTAAAGTAGGCCTTAAATTATTATATATTTCTATACTATCATATGCATTATCTTCATGTATTCTTGTAATACCGCTTATTAATGCTTGTAAATCCACCAAAGAAGTTCCTAAATCCAATAAATTATCATAATCTTTTATATATTTTACTTGTAGGTCAACCAACGGTTGTTCAAAAAATTCATAGTCCTCTGTATACATTAGGTACTCCTTACATCTATGTTCTTCAATCTTCTATTAATCGATTCCTTTTCATAATATTGCAGACAATATTATACAACAATAGTAATATATAATATACTAATTGTCAATTTCAAACATTGCTTGTCATATTATGGTCAAAAAAGCCAGAAGTAGTGTTTTTTTATTTACTACCTCTGGCTTTTTTATATTGCCATATTCCAAACATCATCAATTGCTTCCATTGCCTTAGCTCTTGCCTCGTCGAATAGTGTCCCATACACGTCAAGTGTTATGGTAATGCTACTATGTCCCAGAATTTCACTTATTACCTTTACATTAATATCCTTGTTAATCAACAAACTGCAAAAGGTATGCGTCTGTGGTATACCAGCTAGTTGATATATTTTTTTCACTTCTCTCAATATTTTCTTAGGAGACATGTAATCCCCTGATTCTGAAGCAAAAATTAAATTCTTGTCCTCATACAGCTCTTTATTTACCAGCTTATCATTTTCCTGCATTTCCTTTTGCCTTTGAAGACAAGCAATTAACATATTATTAAGATGTATTGTCATGCGCCAAATTCTCATAACTTCCGGCAACACTAACACGACATTTTATTATCTGATTTATTCTAATTAAGTTCTAACATAGTGCTGTTTTTTACTACACATTTTTATCAGCCTCTTTTTGAAATTCCTTAAATGTTTCCCTGATCCAGTTTTCTTCTTCCCGAATAAATTTAGCTATGTCTGAATGATCAGCATACAGTGGTGCCCTGACAATTATCTTTCCGTCTGGATATATCCTGATATCCATGTCCCTTCGTTCTGTATATCTAACACATACTCCTAAGTATATCCCCTCCGGATTTAGCTTCTCGTATTCTTCCGTGAAATCCGGTATAGCTAGCCACGGCCAGTCCTCTATATATCCTGCCATCTTGACCATAACCTCCATTTCCTTTATAAGTATCTCTGTAACAAAAAAGAGAAGAAACAGCCCCTACCACAGTTCGTTTCTTCTCATCACTCCCGTGTCCCGGATTGGTATGCAGGGTACACGGATCTTCATGCCTTACGGCATTGCACATACACACTATTATGATAAGAAGATTTTACTCACTTGGCAAGATAAATTTTAATAATTCTTCCGATTTCTATTCTTTTACTAATTCAATGGCCTCTTTTCGTCCGGAGAAGCAGCGTTGTCCCCATTGCAAATCTACCGGGAACTGTATTAAGCATGCCTCCTATGAACGGAGCCTTGTCTCCTTTGAAGGTGGCAGGGTTGCTTAACGCCGGTTGCTCGTTCTCCGGGTTATCTGTACTTCCTGCTGGCACACCCATTCCATTCTTCCGGACTTCATCGTTCCTTATGGCTCCTATTCACCCTCATTTATTCTTCAGCTTATGAAAGAATACTATTTTCATCATCTGACTGTGGAGAAACTTTGTGATCGGTTTTGTCTTTCCATCTCCACCTTTTATCGGCTAAAACATATCTATCTTTCCCACCGACTTCTATGGTTAGGTATTACAACTGCGGCTAACAAAGATGTATCGGATTTTCTTCTTTTTCTGGTCAGTCAGGACTGCATCTCTGACTTTCTGTCAGAGTTCCATCAGTTTACTACTGTCTCCTTCTTACAACAGAAGTATCGGACTGCACGCTCTCATCTGCCCTCCGACTAAGTCTTTTTTCTGTTTTGCCTTCCACATACATTGGCAATGGTATTTTAAGTTCATCCGGTTTATGCTTATTTCATCATAAACTTAAGGAGGATTTATCCATGTCAACAACTATTACACAGCAGAATATCGCCATGGCACAGTTTAAGTTCGCCCTCATTGCTCCCGTAATCCAGGAGCTTTATCCGGATGCCTCGAAGATGGCTTACTATAAGCGTGTGACCAAAGAACCACTCAAAAAACCGGACGGTACGACCTTCCGATATAATCCCAAGACACTTGAAAAATGGGTGTCACAGTACAATCTCGGAGGTATGGATGCCCTTATGCCGAAAGAGCGCTCCGACAAAGGTTCCACCCGGGCTCTTACGGATGAGGCAATCTCGGAGT
>JAEZFR010000224.1 GCA_023417285.1 Bacillota bacterium | reverse complement strand
GCTCTCTCTTGATAACTCATCTTGCTCATTTCTTCTATTTGACTCAAGTCGAAAGCAGTAATTTTTTCAGGTACAAACAAGCCGCCGTCTGCAGCTAAGCCCATCTTTATTGCCTCCGCTGAAGTAATCTCGCCATTTTTTCCTCTGGTACTTTTATATAACATGATAATCTTTCCTTTCATAGTCCAATTTGAAGCATAGATTGCTACATAAATTGTATTTTCGAAGATTTCTTAAGGATTATAATATAATAAAAAAAACAAAAAAGCAAACATGGTTTACCTCAAAAATCTACGTTTAGAATTGCTTTTTCTAGTGTTTTTGCTCTTCATTGTCGATAAAAGACTATGGACTGCTGTTTTACCTTGATAGTATAAAAACTGCATCTGCTCCTCAGTTATATCGAAATCCAGGAATGAAATATCTCCTGTATTTATGTGAGCTATATTGTCAATGTTGTAGGCCTCCTTCGGCACACCTGTATCCTGAGAATGAGAGATAAGCTTTATTAATATGTTTTCTGCAGTAGATAACTCTTTTGGTTCCTTACCTTCTAGCTTCAACCCTATAATAGGATTAGTTTGCGTACTATCAATTAACCAAACCGGGAAGTTATCCAATACACCACCGTCTATAATATAGTGCTTTTTCTTATGATTATGATCCTGCATCGTAAGTATTACTGGAGCAAACACAAATGGTACGCACGTGCTCATTCTTACTGCCTTTGCTACATCAAGCTTGTCTGGATCCATATTATAGTATACTATATCGTCTGGTAGTACAATTACCTTGCCTAAATTGGTATCAACTCCTGTCATTCTTAGTTTATAGCCCCTTGGGTTTACCTTGTCAGCAATTCCACCCCTCAAATCCGAAAAGGTGTTAATCCCCTTCTGGTTAAGAAGTGTCCTTACCCATTGTTCTAGTGCTTCACCATTTAGAAAGGCATTTTTTTTGCTATAGGCTATCAGGTTTGCCATAAACTTACCACGGTTTCCTTGGAATTCGTTGCTGCTTCTGCTAATAGATCGCATCTGTGGAACAGCATCCTGTGATAATAAAAAATCATCAAGGCCGCCTCTTTTTTGATTGTTTACCTCAAGCACCCTTTGCTCTATATACCGGTCCAATACTGATTCAGTGACCATAAAATTTGAGAAGCTAAAATCGCTTAGGATACTCTTTAATTCGCGAGAAGAATAGCCCGCTGCAATGAGCGCCCCAACAAGTGCCCCCGCAGATACTCCTGCAATATTTCCAATACTTTTAAAGTTATTTTCAAGTTCCTCATATGCACCTATAAAGGCTAACCCTTTAATTCCTCCACCACTTAGTACAATGTTAACGTCAACATTGCCGAAGCTCATACCATTCCCTCCATCGCCAACGCTAAAAAGCATAAGTTCCTATTGTATTATATTAGCGATTTAGAGCAAATAGTATAGAGTACAACCATGATTAAACTTAAAATATTAGGATAAAAGATTTCTTATATTTCTGTCTAATGTTTTAATTACTTGTAGGGTGTCCCCTCCATTTTTGATATTAGCTAGCTCTTGAAAAATAACGTTTAATTGTTTAGTCGCCTCTTTTTTGTCTGCAATAGTCATAGCAAGCAAGGCTTTATAATACAGCTGATATTGTGAAGTATCAGTAGCATTTAACCATTTTTGTGCCTCGTCTCTTCCATCAGTATTTACTAGAGTGTAAAAACCTTCAAACTGCTTTGTGGGAATGCTATTTGCAAATGTCCTTATTTTCTGCTTTGATTCATCCAATAGATAGCCATTATCGATAAATTGTTCATAAGCACCCTGTTCACCTTCTAGTATATTTATCAAATAAACTTCTGCAGGCGTATATGTTGACATCTGGCTATTTATCAGCTTTGTCATTTCTTCCTGCGCTTTGCTGAATTGACCATTATATGTGTACGCTTTGACCAAACCATACTCTGCATCAATTAAATTTTCATCATTTTTCTCTATCATTTCCTTATAAATTTCAATGGACCTTTTTGTGTCACCTAGTTGAAGATAAATATCTGCTAAATATGAGCGGGTGTATCCAGAAGGTATAATTTTATTTAGACGACTAAAATATTGAAGTGCCTTATTTAGATCTTTACCCGTTCCATCACTCACAAAGCCCACACTATATAGTACGCCTAGCACCCTGATTGAGTGGGTATCACTAGGATTTTCACTAATCTGCTTTTCGTATTGAGCTATAGCTTGGGTATATTTCCTTTCCATTAGTAGATTGTCTGCTAAACTTGTGGAACTGCCTATTACAGAGTAGTTTGGTGCAATTGCAGTCGATAATACATTACCTTTACTATCATAGGCTGTCACACTCAAACCATATTTACCACCAATGAAAAAGCTTCCAAGAATGTATTGTGCATCAATGTATGATTTGCTGTCAGTACTTCCCCCTGAGTATCCATAGCTTCTCATATTTGTATCTTGATATTTTCTAATATCAACTGTAAACTGTGTTTCCTTGGTTATTTCAGAATAAGTCGCATTGAAAAAATCCTTACTGTTTTTGGTTCCGCTGATTATTGGACCAGTATTTATTTGGTAATATGCCGCATTAGGGTATGCTGCCCAGCTTATATCTAATTTTTCAGCATCAGAATGGTTAATGTTAACTTTAAAAGGTTTGTTAAAATATACGTCTATTTCAGCTGTATTGTTTGCCTTTAAAGCAATATACCTGTTATTTGTAATAGTCCCATTGAACATAGGAGTAGCGTCCTTTAATATGAACCAAGGTGCAACAACAGAGATAAAATAATCCCCCTCAGGGATATTCATAAAACTGTAGCTTCCATCATAAGATACTGTTGTAACGTAGTCTACTAAAGAGCTAGTCCCTATTCCGCCACCCTCAAATATAGATACCTTTGTTAATGAAACAATGACACCCTTCACGGGCTGATCATCCATTATTACTCTGCCCTTTATGATACCTTTTCCAGCATTATTGCTATTATTACTCTCATTGAAACTTTTATTATTTATTAAACCTATATCATTTATTAATAAGCTAATGTCCACTAAGAGTCTGTTATCGGTTGAATACAATATATTGGGGCGACGCTTCTGGGTCTTGTTCTCAAGAGCATCCATATACCAGCTTAATAGGCTTGTTGAACTATTGAGCTCAGTATTCTCGGAATTAATTTCTTCTATAATCGCTCTGCTTTTACTATAATCTCCAAGCTGCATATACATTACTGACAGGTACAATTTTGCTTCCTCTGCTACTAGTTTATATTTTGATTTTGTTGTGTCCTGCATTAGCTCCATGGAAGCCCCTGTTTTGCCTCCAAACCAATTGTTAAGTGAGACAGCCATTTTAAGCTTATCTAAATCCATACTATGTTTTGCACTTTTATATATCTTATTAAACTCTGTGTTGATTTTCTCTAAATCTTCATTTTTAATAAGCATGCCCGTTTGAGACATTCCAAAGCTGGAAACGCTAGAGTATACACTTGAAAAATCTAATGGATTTAAGCTTCTATTAAACTGCTGTGCGCATCTGTTGTAGAGAGATTTTACGCTTTCCGGGCTTCCTGGATAGTCCAACCCTAGTCTACTATAAATAGCGTTAGCCTTATCTATTTGCCCTATTGCAGTATATACTTGGGCAGAAGTGTATAATAGTTTGGGTAAAAGGATGGTGCTCGCAAGGCTAACTAATATAACAAGTGTAAGAATGCCAAGTAAATATTTAACCTTAATTTTGACTACTTTCATATGCGCCACCTTCCCCTGAACTTTGAATATGTATTCTTGCAGCCTCAATATCCTGGCTTGTAACCCTAAATGACTCCGATAAAAGAAAACCACCAACGGTAATGGCAATGGCTAAGCAAAACGCTGCTAACTGAATAGGAATGGGAATTTGGTAATTAAGAAAGTTGTTAATGCTAGTTTTGATTTTGGCAAATAAGGATTGGTGACTAACTAATAAAACTATACGTTCTTTTAGCTCGTCATTCATAAAAATGTCTTCTACTTTACTATCTAGCTCTTTATGCACCATCTCCCTAATAATATCGTCCTGCAATCCAGCATGTTCATTATTCTTGCTCATACCTTATTCCTCCCCCCAAATGTTCTCTAATAATAACTCTAAGCCTACTAAGCGAGCTCTTTATTGTGCCTTCTTTCTTTCCGGTAATCTCAGAAATCTCCTTGATTGTAAAGTCCTCATAATAGAACAATACCGCTAACTTTCTATAATTCTCAGGAAGTCTGTTCAATGCATTCTCAATGTCGAGTTTCACTTCAATACCATTAGTTGAGTTATGGCTATATGAAGTGCTCTTTTGTTGTACATCGTTGGTATAATCTACATTCCTAAGCCATCTATTACGAAGAACCTTCCTACAATGATTTAGCATTATGCTGTAAAGCCATGTATAAAGCCTGCTTTCCCCTTTGAAAAGCCGCATACTGAAATATGCACTGGTAAAGGTTTCTTGTACAACATCCTGGGCAGTTTCATTATTTCTCGTTATGAGGTAGGCAGATTTTAAAAGCCTATCGCCATATGTATCCATCATTTCCTTTAATGCAGCACTGTTCTTATTTACGATTGCATCAACTAAGGTTTTATCATCCACCATACCCCTCCTTTCCTTCTATAGAATTAGATACAACTTCATACAAAAAGGTTGCTTAGAAAAAACATTATCTCAAAATAGTAAAACATTATCTTCAATATAATAAAAGCTCGATAAGCAAATACATGCTTACCAAGCTTTATATATATTTCTGCTACATTATTTATGTCTATATAATATGCTTATACTCATACGTCAATAAAGCAAATCTATTGTGCCGCTTTAACTCTAGCCTCTGCCCATTTCAAATAAGTTGAATTAGGGTAGTCCTTAATAAGCTTATTAAATACTTCAAGAGATTTTTGTGTCTCCCCTGTGTCGGCATATGCCTTTCCTAGAGAATATAGTGCTTTATCCCCGAAATCCCATTTATCTCCGAGTTTAAAAACCATCTCAAGCTTTTGTATTGCATCAGTATACTTTTTGTTGCCATACAACTTAACCCCATCATTAGTAAGTTGACTTGCAGCCTTTGGATATACATCAGCTTTTAATTTATCATAACGTTTTTGTGTATCCCCTGTTAGCGTTTCATTTGACATAGATAGAAGTATCTCACTCGCCTGAATATATTTTTTCTGATTATAAAGGCTTGAGACATTTGTCAATAACCCGTCAAGCTCCTGCATTTTTAGTTTATTGTTAAGTTCCTCTATCTGGTCCTTCAGTAACTTGTTTTCTTCCACTAAAGTATTATACCTCGTATCAGTAGTGGTATCGGTAGCGGAAACATCTTTTGTATTATCATCTAATCCATCACTTGGTGCTTTCAGATAGAATCCAACTGAAAGTACCAGTAATACAATACTGATTATACTCATACACAAAGCAACAGCTGGCTTTTTAAAAAGAGAAAATATTTTTTTGAATAACATATATTCTGCAGGAACTTGCTCTTCCTTTGTTGATTTTTTTTCTGCAGTTTTTGCAACAGGTTTTTTAACAGTTGTCTTTGCGGGAGAGTTTTTTGTAGTGGAACCTATTGCAACAGGATTTTTTGTATTTTTATTTGAAGAATTAAAGTAATCTAAATACTTTGAAGCCTTTTCAACATTATTGTGCAGTCCTACCTTGTTGACTAACTCCTCAGCCTTATCTAATTGGTTTGTATATGCATAGCAAAGCGCAAGCAAATCAACCGCTTCTGTAAAATCAGGAGTCTTGGAAACAACTCTCTTTAGTTCTATTATTGCAATGTCCTCACTACCAGTATGAAGGT
>JAEZFR010000166.1 GCA_023417285.1 Bacillota bacterium | reverse complement strand
GTTAAAGAGACTAATTCTTTTAAACTAGGGTACACTGATACCATATCTTGTTCACATCCATGCTTGCCACGTTGGGATAAGGATGGAGATAATGAGTATCCAAAGAATTGTGGATATTGTTACCCATGCCTAATTAGAAAAAGTTCATTAATAGATGCAATTGATATAGATGAACTGTATTCATATGAAAGTACCTCAATGGATTTTTTACATACATTTGCAGAAAGCGATAAGACGAGTGATATCCAGGCCGTAATTAACAGTATATATAGATACAAAACTGTAGATGATAATGAAATAAGACGCTTGATTCGTTGTACTGGCAAATTTCCAAATGATGAGATTGAAAATTTCTTAAGAGTATATAAAAATACAATGGAGGATCTGATAGAGCTATTTTCAGCAGATGAAATTTTAAAAGCTCATATTGGTATTTAGCTATGTCCAGATTAGTTGATACACATTTTCACCTAGACTTCTATAAAAACCATAGTGAGATATATGAAAAGATTAATAACCTTGGGCAGTATACACTCTGTATGACAAACTCTCCGGGAGTGTATTTATCGTGTAAAAATCTTTATTCTGAAACGAAGTATATAAAATTTGCGCTAGGGTTTCATCCACTAGAAGCAACGCTAAAGGATAGGAATTTTGCTGACTTTATATCGCTGTCAAGGGATGCAAATTATATTGGTGAAATAGGGCTTGATTTTTCAAGAACATCTGCTTTATCAAAAGATAAACAGATTGACTATTTCGAAAGAATAGTAAAAATGTGTGCAGAAAAAAATAAGTTAATGTCTTTGCATTTAAGAAAATCTGAAGATGATGCCATAAGAATTATTAGAAATTATAAACCAAAGAAATGTATTATACATTGGTTTACAGGAACAACAGAGCATTTAAATGCGTTTGTAGAGTTAGGTTGTTTTTTCTCTATAAATACAAATATGATTAAGACGACGACAGGGTGTGATAAAACAAAGAAGATTCCCCTAAACCGCATATTATTAGAAAGTGATGGTCCATTCACAAAGGCAGCATCGAAAAGATTTTCACCAGAGCTCTTGTTAAACGCTTACGGAGAAATTTCTGATAGCATAGATGAACCGAATCTGGTTGATATTGTATATGGGAATTTTCGTGAAATATTAGAATTATAGTTTATATTTCTAATATTTCATTAAACGTATACCTATACAACATATGTTAATGGATAAGAAGTAATATAAGGTAAAGATTTTTAGTCTTGAGTCTGTAAAATGAAAAATTTATTTATAATAAAAGGGGAGGGAGTTAGGAGTTGCTTATGGAACTTATAAACGATCTGATTGTTCAGTGCGAACGTTGTAGAAAAGTTCATGTAATTGTTAAATACTCGTTGGATTTACATATCTCATCATACGAAAAAAATATGGGGGATGAAATAGAGTATTATTTTGAGGGAGAAAGTCAGTGTGATGAGTGTGGAAATTACCTTCAATATAATGTTAGAGGATATGAATATCCAGTAGGGGCTCTTAATTATGAACATAGTGAATGCTGGGGTGGCCATTTTGTGCAACCGCCAGAACTAGCCGTTGATTACTATGAATTTGAATATGATTACTCTAATGAAGAAAAAATATATGCAGATGTTAATCAAGCTTGCATTAATATTGATAGGATTTTATATAACCAAGAGGAAGTATATAATCTATCAGCACGAGAGTTTGAGGAACTCGTAGCAGAAGTGTTTGAACAACAAGGATATTCTGTAGAAGTCACTCCGGAAACACGAGATGGTGGATGTGATATTATTGCTACACGAAACATTAATGGATTACCATTTATGGTTTTGATTGAATGTAAACGTTATGGCAAAAAAAATCATGTAGGTGTTCAGTTAGTTAGAAGCTTACTAGGAGTCCAGAGTGATCGAAAAGCTAATAAGGCTGTTCTGGTTACATCTTCATCGTTTACAAAAGACGCAAGAGAATTTGCAGAACGTCAACAACATCTAATATCGTTAGTAGATTTTAATGATTTACTTCAAATGATGAATAGATTGGATTAAAATTGTTAAATAAATATCAGAGAATAGCTAGGTATTATGACTTTTAAAGCCATAAATTAACTAATAAATATTAATATTAGGATGGTAGGAAAATGAATTTATATGACCGTTTCAAATTAAAAGACCCAAGTGACATTTTCTATTATAATTACATATCGTATAATCCAATCCTAAGGCCTTCTTGTGCTTGGAACTTTATTGAGGAGTATTTTAAATTAGGTGGTAAAGAACATGCTTTTGACTTGTCATTTTTCAAGGAACTTAAAGTAAATGGGAAACATATACACTCTATATCTATGTATTATATTGGCTGTATCTTGAGCAATTTAGTTAAGGGTAGACTTAATGATAAATTAGTTGAACTTATACCTGGACATGGTGGTGATTTTAAATACAAGTTTATCTATTCCTGGTTTTTAACTTGCTTATATCACGATACAGCTTGTGTTATTGAGGAGCCCAAGAAGAAAGGAATAAAGACTGGAAGCCCAAAGTGGCTATTAAATGAAGCGTTAAAAGAGTATCAAATTGAAAATAATGTGTATAT
>JAEZFR010000161.1 GCA_023417285.1 Bacillota bacterium | reverse complement strand
TGCTCGGCAACCTTGGTCACAGTAACGCTTAATTCTTCTACAGAAGAAGCCTGCTCCGTCGATCCTGATGCAAGAGCCTGGGCTCCGCTTGACACTTGTGAAGCTCCTGTACTGACCTGTTCTGCTGCTGTGTTAATTGTCTGCAATGTATGATTTAAAGAGAAAACGGTATGTTCTATAGCTTTTTTAATTGCCGCGAAATCACCTATATAGTCCATTTCCATATCAATTCTCATATCGCCCTGTGACATTAAATCAAGTTTATTCGAGATATCGTTTATATAGGAAGTAAGGAGCTCATTTGTCTTTCGGATGCTCTGTGCCATTTTCCCCATTTCATCCTTGCTCTCATAGTTGATTTTCACCTGCATATTACCCTTGGACATCTCATCATAAACGCTTACGATTTCCATTACCGGTTTCATAATGGAACGGCGGATGGCGAAAACGATGATAATTGTTGCAGCTATTGCTGCAACTGCGGCGGTTATAAGTATAATCCATGCCTGTCTGGAAGCCTCCGCAGCCGTTTCATTCTGAGTCTCAGCTGCCACAGCTATCGCATCGGAAAGCTTTACGATGTGTTTTTCCAGCTCATCGAAGAAAGGCAGATACTCAGTCGAGAAAATCAATTTTGCTGCTGTTGTGCCCTCTTCTGTCCCGAGCATAACTTTATCATACACACTCTCTCTGATAGATGAACCATTAGCCGCAATGGATAAAATATCATTAATAATCACCTGTGTTGATTCATTTTTAACTGTTTTACTCAGTTCTTCAATCCGTGCTTTCATGTTAGCAAAATTTTCACTCGCTAAAGCAAATTCTTCTTCCATGCCAGCAATGTCTTTACGTATGAATACGCGGGCGGTATGCAGTTGGATGCTAGAGGCATCATTTTTGATTTCGACGATGTTCCGAGTAGTCGGCACTATTAAGTTGGAATACTGCTCTGTAACGTCTGTCATGTTTGATATGCTGATAACTGAGACGCCAATAATCAAGCTCATCAGTACCAGCACTATACCGAAACCTAGAATAAGTTTTCCACTGATGGATAAGTTTTTCATAATTCTTTCTTGCCTCCTCAATTTGGGTGCTTTTGATATATCCCCCTAAGCTTTAGACGGGAACAAAAGCCATTATAGAAGAATGTTTGTTATTCTTCATACGAACTTTTTTCGTATTTTTATTTCCTTATCTTCACAATCGATCAGCAGCTTTGCATTACCACTTGTTTTGCTGATGCCATTTATGTATTTGAGTTTTTTCTCATAATCTCTAGTGGAAGTGAAATATCCTTTTCGGATATAGTAAACACCTCGGAAACACTACAACAATAAGCCCGATGGATATATCATTGGTTTCGATCACATTGATATAGGTTCTGTCATCGTATTCCCGTATCTCTTTCTCAAAGCAACGTCTGGCATACAAAAAAGAACAACCTGCCGTTCTTAAAATTAAAGCAGATTGCTCTTTATTTCATACGATTTTTTTTCGTATTTTTATAGTTTTGCTTGTTAGAAATCAGTATTATATAGTTCTGCTTTTGAATGAATACCCAGCTTGCTGTATGCATTATATAAGATGGTTCTCACCGTCGCTCTGGATATGTATAACTTTTCGGCAATTTCTTTATGACTCAAGCGGTCCTTGGCAAGAAAAGCGACTTCCCTTTCTCTAGGGGTAAGCGGCGATTTTACCTGATAGAGAGCATTTAAAATAATATTTCGCCCTTTATGGTATCTATTAAATAGCGTCATAATTTTTTCAATATCCGTTTTCCATCCTGGAATTGTCTCTGAGATTTTTGAGAATGGAACAGAATTTTCTGCTTCATCTGGATTGGGAGTGTCACTGCGTTTTAAGGGGTAAATATGCGCTTTAGAAAGGATGTCGCCCATATATATAAATTGAGAAAATGGCAGATAAATTTTATCTGGAAACGCAAGGACGAATGCTTCTTCCAGATTTTCCAGTGCTTCACGTTCACGGCCGCTTGTGTAACATGCTCCTGCCTTGAATATGAAGCTATAAACCTGTGGAAATATATAATCCATCTCTTTTGCCGTGCTAATAGCGTTATCAGCCAAACCTAATAGCTCGGCATGCTGTTTTTTTCTAACCAAGAGATGTGAATAAAGAATATTAACATATGGGACAGCCCTGGCATATACTTTTTTACTTATACTCTCTGTATCCCCAAACCATTTAGCAACCATATCCGTTGTATCCAGTACTACACTTATAACCGATAAGCATATGTCAACCATGCGCAGTACATACAGATTGGAGCTTTCTTTTGCATATCCCTTAATATTCTCTAGCGAGGTAAAAAAACCGTCCACATCTCCTCGCAGGATTGCTACCCGTGCAAGAACCTGCTCAGCGCACAAACATATACAAGTTTCTTGTTTGCTTCGGGCCTGGTACAGTGCTTTATGACATAATATCTCGGCCTGTATATCGTCACCTCTCATGAGCATCATTTCTGCATGCAATGCGCTGTCTGCTCCGAATCCCTGCCCATGGGTAAGCTTAAAATGATAAGGCAAATTACTTTGTATATCTACTAGTACTTCATCCATGCTTCCAGGCTCACGCCAAACCATGCTTAGAACAGAGGTTGCGCCTAGTGTAATGGGTATCTCGTTCAATCTAAACCTGCTAGATCCACCTAATAACTCATAGGCCGTCTTTTGCAATTCTTTTACCTTCTTTATATCGTTATATATGGTAAAAGACGTAAGGAGTAAGAATTCTCCCTTAAGCAACCGAAGCTCATCTTTACTAAGCCCTGCTGGATTACTTTTTATGACTAAATCAACCAGCCGGTATAGTTTATGATAGGATTCATATATTCCATCCATCCAAAACAAATACGAAAACAGGAGTAAGACAAACGGGTATTTGTACATTGTCTCTTCTGGGCATTCATTGATAACTTCCACAAGAAACTTAATCATATTGCTTTCTCTTTTATTAATGAGATATGTACTATTAAAAGGGGTGGACAAAATAGCTTCAAAATCTCTGACTTCAAAGAAAAATTGTGCAGCAGTGAAGAAGTCCGACTCGGCAATACAACATTGTCCCGCAGTTTGCAAGACACGCTTTTTAAACGCCTCCGTCCGATATTGATAGAATTGATTCCTTAAATAGTTCTGTAAAATACCGTGCATTACAAAGATTTTTTCTCTTGGATAGTATCTTATGAAATCATTGTATTTAAGTAAATCCTTGATATGGTCAGGTAGCGTTTCTTCCCCCAACATGATAGCAGCCTGCCGGGCTGTGAAGCTGTCCATGACAGATAATGAAACCAGACAGGTCTTTAGTTCGGGTGTAAGTCTGTTCCAGATAGCAATTTCAACTAAATGGTCGATGTCGGCTGTGTAGTCAAAAGAGCCATTCTGCTTATAATTGGATATTTGCAGGCGAAGAGCGGATATCCAGCCCTCAGTGCTTGTGTAGACACTGTTCAGTTCATCGTCATTAAGTTGGATGCCCTCCATTTTAAACAAGTTGGCAGTGCTGTCCTTATCAAAGAAAAAAGCAGACGACTCGATAGTATGTATATAGGTATTATGAAATGTAATTTGTGTTTTTTTTCCAAGCTGCTGGGTGATAAATATCGTATGAAGGTGAGGACTTTCGTGCATAGAAAATATACTCATCAGCTCATGTAGAATATCACTTTTTAGAAGCTGAAAATTGTCGACTACTATATACGTCTCTTCAAGACAGCTGAAATCTTTAAAACACGCTGATATATTCATCAGCGTGTCCATTGTAGGAAATCCCTGCTTTTTCAGATTTTTTGAAATCTGGTTATTGACATTGGAAAACAAGTCGCATATTCCCGCCCAAGACACAGAAGGACTATCGCTCAGACATGTATACCAATATTGTTTAGCACTGTCCGGAAGAGTTTCTTTCAAATATTCCCTTACAGCTGTTGTTTTTCCAAAGCCCGATGGCGCCTCCACAACAGTCAAAGGAAAATGTGATATTTGGGCAAGCTGGTTTTTAAGCTTATCCGATAAGTATATCTTTTGCTGGTAAGATTTACTTTGCATATTTTCCTCCAATCTGGATTAGGGGAGAACTAATCCGATAATGCTTTGTGGATTATTTTAACATCCAACACATTCTTCATGATAAGCCACTGATTTTAGTACTAATTCTACAAAAACGAATATAATTCTACAAGGTCTATATAATAACGTAAATACCAGAAACACAAAAAGGACCGAAAGCTACTAACGGATCCATTCAAAGTGAACATAAAAACCCCTGAAATTAATCAGAGGTTTTGGGTTTAATTATTTACACCATTATATGTGGAATCTAATGTTGTCAAATGAGTTGAAACCTTTTAAATTTAAACAATATCATTTAGAAATTCTGAATAACACAAGCAATAAGAAGCACTTGACCTTTGAGGGTCGGGTTTCTTCAAACACAGAATCATAGATTAGTCGTTATCCACATTTTTCTGATGTAGGCAACCACAATTCCATGTAACTGCCTTCAGGTGAACTGTCGTAGTAAACTTCAGGAGAATAAACATCCATAGTCAATCCATGTTTTTCAAGCCAAAGTCCACTATATTTTACAGCTTTATTGATACCTACGGTTACGAGTTGCTCAAAATTTTCTGCTTCAAATCCGCAAACAATATATTCTCTTGCTGGTAGCTCCCATTTGATAAAACGGCTATCTACCGTTCCCCGATCCACTTCTGCACCGGCAAAGTAAGTGAAATAACCCTCAGGTACATCCCCAAGATAAGCAACTCCCAGCTCACGCCCTCCCTCTATCCGAGGAATAAGCTGTTTTTCTTGATGGAATTTCTCCCAAACCTGGCCAGGCATATCTACACCTGTGGCTTCGCCAAGTGGCATTTGCCCCTCGATAGGAATAATACCCGTAACGCCCATAAAGTGAATGGGGTGCAAAAGATTTTTGCGGTTGAATTCTAGCACAAGTCCGTCACTGATTAGCGGAACCCCTTCATCAATCATTGTGTAGTTAAGCAATAGATCGGGCTTATCAAACTGATTGAGCATTACTGGTTGTTTGCGATATTCTTCCGGCGTCATTTTATAGGTTTCTTTGAATGCCCTTGTAAATGTCTCATGGTTCCCAAAGCCGCAATCCAGCGCAATATCTAAAATACGGCATTTTTTATCAGCAAGTGACTTATAAGCACAAGCTAATCGGCGTAGCTTAATGTATTCTCTGACTGGTTTTTTTACAAGACGAGAGAATAACCTTTGAAAATAAAAAGGGGATAATGCTGATTCTTTTGCAAGCTGTGCGATATCAATATCTTCACTGATATTGGCTTCAATAAAATCCAATGATTTTTGTATAGCTTCCCATGCGTGCATGATATGTACCTCCTTTATAATAGATAGCATATCACTACTACAATTTGCCCGCTTGACCTACTCTGCTCTTATATTTGCCGCTCTGCCCATGCCTATGATAAGATGGTTTATCATACTTTGGCGCCATTCAATCGAATATGAGCCTTTTTCAAGATGTACGTGTGATCAATCATCTGATCTATCTTCTTTCCACTGCTTAACTTTCTGAACTATTTGAGTGGTATCAATCTTGGAAAAATCAGTAACATCTACAACAATCCGTGATTTGGTAGCAACAAAATCATCCATACCTCTTGTCTTAATGGCATCAACAAAATTCTCATAAGAAAGAAATGATTTCTTAAGCTCATCTATGGTTCTAGGCGTTTTTTCAGGATAACAATCATTTATTATATGGCCTCGATGTCTTTCGGGGCTGCTGTTTCTTTCTATAAATCGGGCATAAATTGTCTTATAGTCGCCTGTGAGGGTAATCGTCAATGCATCGTACGAATACTGATTCATCAATTGAAGTAAGCCTTTTTTGGAGACATACTCAAAATTGTTTTCGAGAATAAATGGTTGTCCTAATTTCATAAGCTGACTTGCTATATAATACATTATGCACATACTGGCGTTTCCGAGTTGAACCTTTGCTTGTCTTGAATTAAAACCAACCTCGTCAAACAGTATCTCCTTAATCTGATCCTTTGATATAAGCGGCAATTCAAGTTCTTTTGATAGTATTTCAGCTAAAGTGCTTTTCCCAGCGGCTGGAATTCCGGTTACTAAGATGCAATACATAAAAACTTCCCCTTTATACGGTTTAAAAAATCACTAACCAACTTCTCTTAATTGCTATACCCAGCATATGGGCTATGATCTTCGCTACATAGACATCTACCACTTCTGAAAACACTATAATCAGGAAAATAGAATCCGAAAAAGCCTTGCGGGAGTGATCCCACAAGGCTTTTCTTATGCTTAACGGGAATTTTCAAAATAGTATACCTGGCTCTCTCTTTTAAAACTGTGGGCATAATTAAAAGGTTACCGCTGCCGCGTCAGGCGGGTTTAGGGTTAGCGTATCAATGAGATTGCCAATCTCCGTGCGGAGTGTATCGCTGTCAGATTCATCACCTGCGAGTTTTACATACACCGTCGTGCCGTTCGCATCAAAGAAAGCGAAGTAGAAAATGGTTTTGATTCCTTTGCTGTTCGCGTCAGTCAAGAAATAGCCTGCCGTAACTGGAATGCCATTGATTTCGGAAGTATCCTCATTTCCTACGACTACGTTATCGGTTACTGGGTGTCCGTTTGCGGAGAGGATGATTTTCGCATTTCCAGTAGCACCCTCGAAGTGCATAAGCGCCTTGTCTGTAGTGCGGAATGTTGCGGAGCCGGTAACCGGCAGCGTGCCAAAGAGAACATAGTTCTCATCTGCTGTGAACTCACGGTTAATTGCGTCACCCCAGTCGGCATCCCATGCGAAATTGGCTTCACCTACGCTGCTGCCTCTGTAGAAGCTTAGCGTATTACCATTACCCAAATCCGCAGTCAGCGTTTTGCCGCTAAACCATCCCACGTTGTTACCGAACAACCCGACGAGAACCACGACTAGAACGAAGCAAGCGGCTATGGGTGCGAGCCACCTCCAGCTAACCAATGTTTTATTCATAGAAAACATCCTATCCTTTTCAGATTGCCCGGTGTGTGCGTGAGCGAGTATGGAGTCAAGCATCCGCGCTTCGGCGGTTTCGTCAGGCTCGATCTTGCTCCAAGAATCGAAGATATTCTTATTCTTCATGGATGTCACCACCTATCCTTTCTTTCAGGAGGACACGCGCCTCGTGTAAATGATTGCGGATAGTTGATTGGGGTTTTTCTAGGATTTTTGAAATCTCAGGCGTGGTGTAACCTTCATAATAGTAAAGGTAGACCACCGTCTTGTACTTATCGGGTAAACCTAAGACAATTTCAAAAGTGTCGTCAATCTCAATATTCCCCATACCTTGGAGGTTTTCGTAGTCCGCCAAGTCCTCGCTTTTGCGAAACCAGCGCCTTAGACTGTTCTTACAGGCATTTGATGCGGTTCTGATTAGCCACGCCTTCTCATGCTCCTCACTCTCAAAAACCATGCCGGACTTAATCATCTTATAGAAAGTGTCCGACACGGCGTCTTCTGTATCAGCAGGATTCTTCATAAAGGCGAAGCAGACTCGATAGATTGTTTTCACATGGCGAGTGTAAATCTCCGTAATCTCTTTATCCGTACGTAATAAAGATTTTGCCATCGCTTTGCCCTCCTTTCACTACTAATACAATCGAGCAGGTAAAAGTGCCGGATGTTTTCTTAGATAATTTTGGGTAAAAAATTAGCGGCGTATTTTTCCACGCCTCCGGAATGTGATTCCAGTATCTAATAGCCTGCGTTTTCGAAGTTTCTGTGCTTACATAAGGATATATCATTTCACTGTGTTAATGTTTTGTCAATAGAAATATGGGGCTGTGTTTGACACGTTCCCGCAAACACATATTAAAGGGCCTAACAAGGTTTACTAAGGTTTTTCCAAACGGAAGGCCGGAGCTCCGATGTTTTGTAGGAACACGGGAGCCTAGTGTATACGTGTCAAAAAAAATAAAAAGAAAACCTGCCATCATAAGTAGGCAGGTATAGACATAAAGTAAAGGATCGGTCAACCGCAATCATATTTGTCATTCTTTTCTCAAGTACAGGTATTATCTACAAAACCTCTACATTGATTTAGCTTGTTCTCTACATACTTTTCGATAGGCAGTTGGCGATATTCCTCTTTTTGATGTAAATTGCTTAATAAAATATGTGTCATATTCAAATCCTGTAGACCGAGCAATCTCATTTAAGCTCATATCAGTATGAATGAGAAGTTCGCCGGCTATTTGCAAACGGTACCTTTGTAAATAGCCCATTGCAGTAAATCCGAATTTTTCTTTAAACATGGTGTTTAATGATACACGATTTAGATTTGAACAACGAATAAAATCGTTAAGTATTATTTTATTGGTATAGTTTGTATGTATATAATCTAATACAATATCCACTGGTGATGGTTCTTTTTGACGGCTTATATTTTCAAGGAGACTCAAAAATTGAATAAGGTATCTTTTAACTCTGCATGCCCACAAGTCATTGCTTTGTGCAAATACCTCTGCACCAAGTACAAAGAACCATTCAAAAAGCTGTAGATAAGCATTATCTGTAATGTCACAAATCCCTGTATGAGCGCCATCCCTTTTAAAAAGTGATAACCCCGTTTCAATTCTCAGTTTATTCGAAATACTATCTTTTATATCAGATACCCGTGTACTTTTCAAAAAATCCGAATCAAATCGAAATGATTGGGCTGATATATTATCTCTTTTCGTTATTTTAATAATATCGTCTTTTGAAATACAAAGGATACAAGGAGCAGTAATTTTTACTTGACGCTCATTCAATATTCCTGCGGCGCTTCCGTTTGTGATGAAAACTATTGTATATCTCTCATGATAAGGAAGCATATCCATATTCTCTGAGAAATCAAATTCAATATTAACAATACGATTTTTATAACGATCAAACAGTGGCATAATAAGTTCCTTTCATAAAAGATCTACTGTTGAACTTGGTAGTTTTATATTGGACTCACCACATAATTACAGATAGTATAGTTAAAATCTTCATTTATGTCATTGTATCATAAAGCTTATTTATTTACACTGAAATTGATACCAATTAGTATACAACATTCACCTAATACTTACCAAATAGATGAAGGGAGAATATAATATGACTACCAAACCATTTAACATTCACGTATCAGAAGAAGTTCTTATAGACCTTAAAGCGAGGTTAAACCATGTCCGTTGGCCAAGTCAAGTTAAAAATTTGTTATGGGATCGGGGTACTAACCTTGAATACTTACAAGCTCTTGTCTCCTATTGGCGTGATAATTTTGATTGGCGCATACAAGAAACGGAATTGAATAAACTGAACCATTATAAAAGTGTAATTGATGGGGTTAATATTCACTTCGTATACGAACGGGGAAAGGGTACAAATCCCCTACCAATCATTCTAACACATGGCTGGCCTGATAGTTTTATACGTTACAAAAAAATCATTCCACTCCTTACTGATCCAGTTCATCATAATGCTGATGCCGAAGACTCCTTCGATGTTATTGTACCATCAATACCGGGTTTTGGTTTCTCTTCCCTTTCTGAACACAGAGTTCTGAACAACCACTTGGTTTCCACTTTATGGGCAAAGCTAATGACTGATGTACTCGGTTACAAAAAATTTGTTGCTGGTGGTGGAGACATGGGATCCGGCATTACTAGGTATCTATCCATGAACCATCCTGAATTATTGTATGGTATACACCTGACTGACATTGGAATTATCAGACCTCTCTTGACATCACAGAATTTATCAGTTTTAACCAAGGAGGAGCTGGAATATCGCAATAACGTACAGGATTGGATTGCTAAAGAAGGAGCATATATGTCTATACAATCAACAAAGCCTCAAACGTTTGCATATGGGCTTTCCGACTCTCCAGTTGGTTTAGCCGGTTGGATTATCGAAAAATTCCGTGATTGGAGCGATTGTGATGGCGACCTCCAAACACGCTTTTCTTTTGATGAATTGCTAACTAATATCATGATTTATTGGATTTCAAATACCATCGGCTCTGCAGCGCATGTATATTATGAGAACACTCATTCCCTACCACCCTTAGATCAAAGAATTGAGACACCTACAGGAATTGCATTGCTAGCCTCCGATATCCTCAAGCCCCCTAAGGTATGGGCTGAAAAGCAATATAATATCACTCGTTGGACTAATCTTCCCCGAGGTGGCCACTTTACAGCTATGGAAGAGCCTGAATTACTTGCAGAGGAAATCCGAGCTTTTTGCAGACCTTTTCGTAAAAAGAGAACTCGTATAATTCCTTGACCAAATTTCTGATTTTGAAATATTTTATTTCCTTTGCAAGCATGACAATTCTTGATCAAACCATGTTTCAATGTCATATCGTATTTCTAAAACAGAATCATCCAAAGATATGGGAAGTCCACGGCAACCGCCATCACAATGACCGATTTCTCTTTTTCTTCCACAGCCATATCCCTTTGCAATCAGTTCCTGCAAAATGGGAGAGAACGTTTTGATGGTTTCAGTATATTCGTGTGTCTTTGTCGATTTCACATTGATATGATAGCCATTGTTGAGGGAAGCGTTAATTCCCCATAAATCTTTCCGTTTATAACAATACTTTATATATATATGAAATCCTTTTACTTCCACAACGCAGGTAAGTCCCTTATCCATATAGCGATGATGCAGTTGCAGAATGAAATCCTTCACATCTGCGGATAAAGGCTTTATCGTATCCTGCACGATGGAAAGCATATCAGTTTCATCCTTTTTCAACACCCTGTAATCACAGCGCAAAAAAATATCCTGGTTGACGAGGGTGCCATGGTCTATTTCGGCGAGTGCCATGACCTTCAGGCCTGTCAGCATAGCAGGGTTGTCTGGATATGTAATCTTTATGGTTTTGATGTCTAACAAGTTTTGCTTTTTTTCATTTATATCTATGCCGTCAATGCAAATACCGCAATCCTCCAGAAACCTCAGGCATTCAAGGTTTTTGGTTACAGAGAGTTTCCCATTGAATATTGTGTTTCCACAGACGAAAGCTTGCGAGTTTTCATCTGGTATGCCATGATAACCGATGTTCATTAGTATGGTCCGTATATTGTGCAGGAACGGATAATACACCGAAAGAGTGGTACGGTTTTCATATTCATGGGCAACTTTCTTGCTACTATCATAGACATCGCCTTTGGTGTATAAAAAATCGTAAATCCGAATCAAAAAGGCTCTGAACGCGAGAATGCTCTCATGTATGCTCTCTTCATTTGAAAAATATGCACGATTGAACGCATATGCTTCGTACGTTTCGGGCACCATTATTTCCTTCAAATAGCTTGCCACATCCTGAAGCGTTTTTCTCATGTTTTTCACCTCTTGAAATTTACTTTGCCTCTGCACTGCTTAAAAAATGCCCCCATTTTCCATTTCAGTCTTTTTTACAAAATCCATGTGGTACAGTTTTTCCCAATGATTGATGTTTAATGTTCCCTTTGTGAGATGGATTGCTAAAAAGCAACAGCTCTCGTCCTTTTCATTATTTGCCATGTCATACCACTCTGCAAAAGCTTTGCGGAGCTTGGTTCTTAATTCGGCATTTTTCGGGTCAAGTACCCAACCAAGGTTTTCAGCTACTCCATTAGCGGTAAACATCTCCAAGCACCCCGCAACCGAAACCTCTTGGTTTTGTGCGATTTGCTGCATTTTGTTTGATTTGCCGTGTGTAACAACATAAAAGGTGCCATCTTCATAATAGGCGTCCACACT
>JAEZFR010000122.1 GCA_023417285.1 Bacillota bacterium | reverse complement strand
TTATTGGGTAGTATGTACTTTTTGGCGTACCTATTATCTGGTTTCTTAAATCCCGGTGGTTCAAGCTGGATTATTAGTCTTGTTCCTGAACGAATAAGGGGCAGATACTTTGGATTAAGAGATACCTGCATACTTGCAACAGCAGCAGTAATGTCGTTGTTGATGGGAAGAATACTTGATGTATTTGAATACAATGGAAACAAATACGGTGGTTTTTTTGTAGTATACATGGTTATAGCTGTATTGGTTATAGGTAACTTTTTGACTCTTAGGAGAATTAGAGAGCCAGCAATTACGCCTTCAAGAATAAGGATAAATCTTAAGGATGTATTTAAGCTTCCTCTTCTGGATAAGAAGTTCCGAAAAATAGTACTCTTGTTTGTAACATGGAGCCTTTGTGTACAGGTTGGTCTTCCTTTCTTTTCTGTTTATCTTGTCACAGGATTAAAGCTTTCTTATACATACATAACGGCGATTAGCATTGTTGTCTCTGTTCTAAGTGCTGTTTCAGCAAAGATATGGGGCAGAATAGCAGAGAGGTTCAGCTGGCAGTTTACCACAGCACTTTCAATAGGGATGTTAGGATTTTGTCACATAATGTGGATGATGGTTGATAAAAATTCATATATTATACTATTGCCCTTTGCCCAAGTACTTGGCGGAATAAGCTGGGCAGGTATTAACATGTCGCTATTCAATCTACAGTTCTTATATGCACCACAAGAGGGAAGAACTGTTTTTATTGGATTTAATGCCGCTGTCTCGGGTATAGTAGGATTTATAAGTGCCATGGTAGGTGCGACTTTAGTTGGAAGGTTAGAGAATATTAATATAAGCCTTGGATTTGTAAATATTGGAAATATGCAATTTATTTTTGGTTTATCTGGGTTATTGCTGATAATTTGCAGTGTTTGTTTCAGATTTTTATTTGCAAGAATAAACAAGGTATGATATTAATTTAATTCTAACCAACATTATTATTAACAATTTTAAGCTACACAAATCTCAACAGTTTTTAGTACATTAATATCAACATTGACTTTATTTTAAATTACTATTAAAATTAATATGTTATTAATTAAATTTGGGCGATTAGCTCAGCTGGTTAGAGTACCACGTTGACATCGTGGGGGTCGATGGTTCGAGCCCATTATCGCCCACCAAAGAAGACTGCCAACAGGCAGTTTTTTTTTTTGCATGAAACTAAAGGTAGCCGGTAACGATACAGTTAGTAATTAACGAATATAGTTAGTAATTAACGATACAGTTAGTAATTAACGAATATAGTTAGTAATTAACGATATAGTTAGTAACTAACGATATAGTTAGTAATTATTGTAGCTATATAATTAACCAAACGATATAATTCTTATGACTATATAATTATTGTAACTATATAATTATTGCAAGAATCTTTGCATATACTCAAGTGAGATATATATTTATGCATCTTGGAAGGACTGATACGACTTGCTTGTTAATATAGTTATTCTGGTATTAAGCCTTGGTATTATACTGCTAGGGTGTGAGCTATTTACCAATGGCATTGAATGGCTGGGTAAAAAGCTTAAACTGGGGGACGGTGTTGTGGGTAGCATATTATCGGCCGTAGGTACATGCTTACCTGAAACACTCATTCCAATAATAGCTCTTTTGTTTTCGAGCAAGACAGCAGATACACAGGACATTGGGATAGGAGCCATAGTTGGTGCTCCTTTTATGCTCTCAACCCTTGCTTTCTTTATTACAGGAATTAGTGTTATAATCTTTGCAAAGAGAAGACGAACTGGATTTAAAATAAATATAAATGCTAAAATTTTGAGCAGGGATATATCTTTTTTTATTGTGGCCTACTTAGCAGCAATTTTCACTTCATTTATACCAATCAAATCGATAAAGTTAATTATGGCAATTCTCTTGTTAATTTTCTATATTTTTTATGTAATGAAGACTGTGAACTCCGATATGACAAGCACAGAAACAGTAGAGGACCTAATTCTGGCTAAAATTTTTAAAACCAATGCAAAGACTTTAATAATTGCTTTTCAGGTACTTGTTGCCTTAGCTGTTATCATTATGGGGGCAGAATTCTTTGTGGGAAATATGGAAATAGTAGCAAAGAGCTTAGGAGTGTCAACTTTGGCATTGTCAATAATTATTACTCCTATAGCAACAGAGCTCCCGGAAAAGTTCAACAGTATTATTTGGATAAGTAAGAACAAGGATACTCTTGCATTAGGAAATGTAACAGGAGCAATGGTTTTTCAAAGCTGTATACCGGTAGCCATTGGTATTATGGCCACCGACTGGATACTAGATACAATTACGTTATTCAGTGCTATTATGGCACTGGGTTCAGCAACAGTTGTATTTATTTGGTTAAAAATAAGGAAAAGCATAAGTTGGCTACCTTTGGTTACTGGGGGAGCTTTTTACATAACCTTTATAGCATTCCTAATATTGAGGGGATTTAAATAAAATAAAAGGGATGGGTCTTGATGTAGTCTGGTTTTACTTTTATCAGGCTCTACAAGACCCAAACTATTAGAATATATTTTCAAGTGAGAAACTTTCTTTTTGTGGAATATGTTGTATTAGCTCCTTTAAGGATTCTAATTCAGCTGAAGCAGAAGGATACTCTTTTGCCTCAATATATTTCTTGCTTTTAGTGTATGAACCCTGAATATTATCAATCTCTATATGATCAATTAAAGTAGCCCAATAGCCCTTTGTCTTGCTCCATTTCTGCTCAAAGGAATCTAAATGCTTTTGTGCATCCTCCCAGTTTATTGAGCTTAATGAAGTTGAGGCTGCCTCAATATCAGCTTCTAGTTTCATTGCAGAACAATTCAAATAATATAGCGATAAAATACCTGAAACTATTATAATAATGAATAAAACAACAATCATGATAAGTGCTCTTTTAACATATTTCATGGCTAACCTATCCTTTATGCTTTTTTCTTTATCTGATAGAAGAACGTACCATCTGAAGCCACATTTGCAAAGAAAATATCCTTGTGACTCTTAATACTATGC
>JAEZFR010000522.1 GCA_023417285.1 Bacillota bacterium | reverse complement strand
AAATAGATAAGAAGAAGATTCAACTTAAAGATGCCATTAAAGGTTTAGGTGGACAAAAGGTAACTATTAAGTTACATGCTAATGTAACAGCAACAGTGCAGGTATTCGTAGTTGGAGCGTAAAGTCTATCAATTACAAGTCAGTATGTAATAGGAAAAGAGGAGAACGGTAGCTTATGGAGCAAATACAAAATATGAGAATTCCTCCACACAGCATTGAAGCCGAGCAATCTGTTATAGGGTCAATGATTATGGACCATGATGCCGTTATTGTTGCAAGTGAGATACTAAGAGCAGATGATTTTTATAGACCAGATCATGCACAAATTTATGCTGCAATAATGGAATTATATACTACAGGTAACCCTATAGACCTTATTACCATTCAAGATAAGCTGGTCCAAAAGGGCGTATTAGAGCAGGTTGGTGGCTTGGCTTATATTGCAGAACTGGCAAGCTCAGTACCTACTTCGGCACATATAAAGCAATATGCAAAGATTGTAGAGGAAAAAGCAACACTTAGAAGACTTATTAAAGCAAGTAATGAAATTGCGGCAAAAAGTTTTGAAGGAGAAGAACCATTAGATAATATTATGGGGTTTGCTGAGAAGCAAATTTTTGATATTCTTCAAAATAAAAAAACAGAAGATTTTACTGGTATTGATGAAATTGTATTAACTTCTATTGAAAAGATTGAAGAAGCACATAAGAGTCAAGGTGGTATTACAGGAATTGAAACAGGATTTATTGATTTAGATCATCGTACAGCAGGACTTCAGCCATCAGACTTAGTATTAGTAGCAGCAAGGCCTTCTATGGGAAAAACGGCATTTGCCCTTAACATTATACAAACAGCAGGAATAAAGAATAAACAGAGTGTAGCTGTATTTAGTCTAGAGATGTCGAAGGATCAGTTAGTAAGCCGTATGCTTTGTGCAGAAGCTATGGTGGATTCACAAAAGGCAAGAACAGGAGCACTTGAAAAAGATGATTGGGACAAGCTTGCACAGAGTATTCCTAATATCGCAAATTCTAGAATCTTTATAGATGATACTGCAGGCATTAATGTAATGGAAATGCGAGCAAAATGTCGTAGATTAAAAATGGAAAAGGGATTAGACCTTATCATGATTGACTATCTACAACTTATGAGTGGAACAGGTGATGGTGCCTCAAGACAACAGGAAATATCTGATATTTCACGTTCATTAAAGGCATTAGCAAGAGAGATGAATGCACCTGTTATTGCACTATCACAGCTTTCTAGGGCATGTGAGACTAGAACTGACCATAGACCTATGCTTTCTGATTTACGTGAATCTGGAGCAATTGAGCAAGATGCAGATGTTGTAATGTTCCTATATAGAGATGAATATTATCATCCAGATACGGAAAAGAAAAATGTAGGTGAGGTCATTATTGCTAAACAAAGAAATGGCCCAACAGGAACGGTAGAGTTAGTTTGGCTAGGACAATATACTAAATTTGCAAATATGCAACATTAATAATATATAGGCACTTTATAATAAGCTTTGAAAGCTATTTATAAAGTGCTTCTTATTATATTAGTTTAACAAAAGTAGAAATGATAATTAGTAACATGGATTGGACGTACGCATAACAAAGAAGCAGAAAATGGATTCGATGAGTGGTTAGACTTAATAGCATATCATAAAATAATTGAATTAAAATACTAAATTTTAACAATTATGTATTTTTCTAATTGAATTACTGTAAAAATATGGTATAATATCTTCAAAAGGCTACAAATGATGGGGTGAGAATATGTTACACGAAAGAGATTTATTAACGGTTAAAGATGTAGCAGAGATGTTAGGGACAGAACCTTATGTTTTAAGATTTTATGAAAAGGAACTTAATTTGTCAATTAAAAGAAACAATAAGGGCCATAGAGTATACAGTATAGAAGATGTGGAAATGTTTAAAAAGATTCAAGATATGCGGGAACAAGGGTTACAATTAAAGGCCATAGAGGGGATTGTACATGCTTCTAATGATGAAGCAATAGAAACTTATGAACAGCTAAGTGGGATTCAGTTAACGCCTATAACAACATTAAAGAGACAAGAGAACGTAGATGTAGATATTACAGATATGGAAGATGATAAAGTAAAACAATTTTCACTAATGATGAAAGATATGTTTATGCAAGCATTAGTGGAGTATAGTGATCAATCCAAATGGGAAATAAAAGAAACCATAAAAAAAGAAGTAGATGTGGCAGTAGAGGAAAAAATAGCAGAGCTTAAGGAATTAGAAAGTACAAAAAGTGAAGCATATTATCGAAAATTAGATGAAGCAATGAGAGAAGTACAGAAAATGAAAAGAGAGCTCAGTGAACAGAAGGAAGACCCAAAGAAAGTAAAGGCATCATTTTGGAATAGATTATTCAAGGAAAAAAATCAAGCAACGGAGTTATAAAAATAATAGGCCCAAAAATAATGGATAGGTATCTATCCATTATTTTTGAGCCTATTTATAGCTTATTAAATAATAGGTAAGTTATACTTTCTAAATATGTCTGCAGCTTTGTTAGTGGCTTCAATATTAGGTTCTATTGTATCTGTAAGTTCATATTCATAACCAAGTTGTTCCCATTTATATTCGCCCATTTTATGGAATGGAAGAATATCTATACGTTCTACATTTGTTAATGTAGTAAGGAAGTGAGCAAGTGATTCAATATCTTCTTCGTTATCAGTAAGGTCAGGAACAAGTACATAACGAATCCAAATAGGAATACCACGCTTTTCTAAATGCTTGGCCAAAGCGATAGTTCGATCAATAGGAACACCTGTTAGTTCCTTAAAAATATTTTTATTGTAACTTTTTATATCTAGAAGAACCAGATCAGTATAGTCTAAAA
>JAEZFR010000444.1 GCA_023417285.1 Bacillota bacterium | reverse complement strand
GCCTTATTAACACAGGGTGGAATGTCGAGAGTATACTTTCCATTAGTGACAATGTTGATTCACACATAACACCAGATTTAATTGACCCTGAAAATTATGTTTTGATTCATGGGGATAAGGTTCGTGGCTCAAGTGGTAAAAAGCCAATATCTATTACCCATCGTTCAAGCAAGAAGAAGAAATATAGCACTTACCGATTGCTTAAGTATGTTGAAAGTGTTATTACACAATATAAAGATAGCCCGTATTATAAGCAGGGTTTTTTATGGCAATATACCATGGACTTAGATAAGACTACATTAATAAATACATTTAATGAACAATTTAGTTTATTTAATGTAAGTGAAAGATTTGTCAAACGTCATGAGTTCAAAGCTTTCCCAGATGGTAGCATTTCTCACCCGAAAATCAGGTCGGGATATGCAGCACTGCGTCAACTACTTGGCTCAACAGAATGGGATATTGGTGAGGACTTTTGCCATAAAAATACAGAAACAATTATACATTACACCTCAGATGAAAGCAGTAACATAGTTCAGGATATGGTCATTAAGCAAATACAAAACCAATTTGTAAATGATTTATTGAATTTTAAGTTTAGAATTATTGAATCTCAGTCTTTGCAAGAACTACGTAAAGCCATAAATGACGTTAAAACAGAGTTTGAGAGAAATAAGCTGATAAGGAACCAAGCAGTAAAACTCGGTTTAGACGATAAAACTATCTTAAAAATAATTGATGCTGGAGCTGAGAAATATATTCTTGTATGTGAAGACTGCACAAAACCGACATGGCCTGGATTCAACGAATATATTAAAGATGGCCAGAAATGCAAATATTTTAATAAATGTGCACTATGTACTCAATCAATTGTTTTCCCTGAAGCGTTGCCGTATATCGCCAGGAGAATACTGGACTTAGAAAAATTGAAATCTTCGATAGTTTCATTTGAATGGATTTTACTGTATGGAGATGAATTTGATGCTTGGAATCAGATTTTATCTTGTTGGTCAAACAAAAAACAAGTAGACGATGCCTGGAAATTAGCAAAACTCGGGCTTGTAGAATTGCCACAAATAATGAGAGGAGCATAAAATATGATTGAAAGTAAATATTCACATGCTATTAAGGTTTTAACAGAGAAATATCAAGCTGAAATAATAGAAGAAGATATTTTTAATAATGAAATTCACGATGAGGCTGAGGACATTGACAAGAGCCTCATTAACTCATTAAATTTGTCAAAAATATCTTACGAGGAAATCTCAAATTTGAAAGTCAGCAAAATAAGCCTTTTTGAAGATGAAAACTGGGATTGGAGGCAAGAGGGAAGTCCAATATATAAGGACAAGACCTTCTTTTCATGGGATAAAAATGTAGCAGAAGGGATTTCACTGCTTCATAAGGAAAACTTTTATTTGCGTAGGCTGCTAAAAATAATTGCTTTTTATTTTCTCCCGCAAAATTCCTGTTTTCAACATATTAGCACTTTTACAACTTCTGAAAAACAATTACAATACCTACTTCAGCTTGGCAGGTTCCTTTTTCATCATAAAATATTTGTTGATACCAAAAACGACGGAACTTATGTTGGCACGACTTACTTGCAAAGAGAACACTTTTTGAATTATATGGAAAATGATTTAAAAGAGATAAACATAAAGTACACCTTTTCAAGACAGGTTAAAAATTGGAGGATGCTTTCAGAAAACAAATTGATTCCTGCAGAGTATAGGCTGGATTTTGACCCGTTTGAAGCGGAAGATTACAAAAAAATTGCATTTGAAATGCAACAGAATAAAGGAACATACTTACCAATATCTATTGATACATTATCCGTATTAGTACCAATTTGCATTGATTTCATTGAAAAATATTCGGGTGATATATTTGAGATTTACGATATACTTTGGCCCATCATTGCTGGCAATAGAACTCCTGAAGCCAGAAAATTCGGTTGGAACAATGCGATAGATAAATTATCAAAGCTTGATTCTGAGGTATTTGATTTAAGCAAGTACAAATGCGAAGATAAAGATTTGAAGTTGAATACTGAAGCGGAGAGTAAATTATTAAATGCTATCTCCAACCACCCAAACTGGGTGAGAACCAACCCGATTTATCGTAAAAATTTTAGGACCTTTAAAAAAAATGAAGTATTAGAAATAGCCTGTAAATTAGGAATTGAATTGAATTTTTTCGAGAATTCAACCTATTATAACTTAATGGAAATAAAACATGACGTAGAATCTCTCGTGTCCGAATTAAGAAATGCATGCGTAGTAATTTTATTTTTGGTCACTGGAATGCGTTGTAGTGAAATGTATCTGCTCAAAACAAAGGACTGTTGGAATATTAAGGGGTCCGATGACAATTTTTATATTAGAATTGACGTATCAAAAACATCTGAAGCCTCATCTGGGGAACCAGTTGTGCTTCCAATACCCCAAATTGGATATAAAGCATTTGAATGTTTAAAAAAGCTTTCGGAAAAGGCTCGGACATATTACAAATCGGATAAACTGTTGCTCAATGTTACTACTTTTTTTGGAAAAGAAATTCGTGAATCTTCAATAAGACAATTCCTCAGCAGATGGTGCGAGAATATAGGCATAGAACACATACATCCTCACCAATTTCGTAAAACCATCGCTATGTTTGCAATATTTCAGAATCCTAATAATGTCGGTATAATCAAAAGGCTTTTTTCACATAAGAGTTTGGCTATGACACTTGCATACATCGTAAAACTGCCTGGGATGAATGAAGAAATTAAGTTGGCTGCAATTGAACAAAACAAGCAACTTCTTGGTGAATTGCTTGAAGCCATTGACAAAGACTGTGTAGGCGGGAAAGCAGGAAATAGAATTAAAAAGGAATTGGGAGAATCCAAAATATTTAAATCTAAGCTTCATGACGATGGCTGGGAGAGCCTTGAACAGTATATAGAAATTTTGTTACAGGATGGATTAAAAATTCTACATCGCACATCTTTTGGAGCCATTTGCACTAATACTCACTCTGGATTAACACATTTGGGACCAGAAACATGTAACTGTAATGTCGTAGATTGCGACTGGGCTGTTTTCACAGAGGCGTCCATTGAGGATTTGAAAAACGATATAAAATTCCATCGGAAATTGCTTGAAAAAGATTGTACAGAGGAACAAAAGAGATTCTCTTCGACTTTAATAAAAAATTGTTTAGAAAGATTGTCCGAATTAAAGGGACGGGAAAATGTGAGTATTCAATTTCCAGAATTAATAAATACGGGGGTATAGAATGGGAAGTAAAATATTGGGACACGAAGAAGCACTGAATATAGTGTACAGCGTTATTGCGGCATTAAGGAAAGAAGGAAAAACTAAAATCACTATCAGTGAAGTGGCAAGAATTTCTGGTGTCAGCCGTTCCACAATGAATTCCAAGAATACAGACTGGGTTGAAGTTCGTAATGTAATACAGACTAACGAGTTTTCGGAAAAAGTCAAACTGGCCTCAGATTCTATTCAAGAGCGAACTAAATGGCAAGTTGAAGCTGCCAGACTCAAAAAAGATTTACAGAATTGTCAGGAGCTTTTGGATGAACGGACTGAATTCGCTAATAAATTGTATAAAAGGCTTCTGGATGAACTACATAAATATGTGTATAGGGCGAGAAAAGTGCCAGAGCACATGGACAGAGAATCAAAAAACCTTATTGAGCTTCATGAACTACGAAACCAGGTTGAATTCTATGAAGCTGAAATTCGAAGTTTAAAAGCAAACCAAACAAAAAACGGGACAGTAATACCGTTTGCAAAGAAAGAGGTTATATGCATATATGCAGAAACTCAGAAGGCTGATTTAAGTAATTTGGATTTTCTCGACTTAACAATGGATGCTCTATATAAGCTTGATGACTATTTTAGGAACCCACATCCTCCAAAAGTAGTTTACGTATTGTCTGGCAATTTTGGAAGTGGAAAATCGGCTTGGATTGCGGACCACTCTCCTTTATATGAAGGTATAAATATATATTTTGAAGGTACAAGCCATAGTAAAGTCATACGGCAACGAATTATTAAGCACATACGAAAATACAAGACCAGCTGTAAAATAATATGCGTCCGAATACTTTGCGATGTTGAAGAATGCTTAAAAAGAAATACTAATGATACCAGAGTTAGGTACAATAATGATGCTCCAATAGAAATAATCAATATTATTGGGGAAAACTTTGAGGAAATTACTGCTTCTGAAGGGTTCGATGAAATTATAGCTGTAGGAGGTAAACATGTCTAATTCGGGAAGGGTCAAGGGCAAAGTGAATGTAGATAGATTTGATAAATTTGTCTTTCATCATAATCAGGAAAACGATTGGCAGAACTATATTAAGAAAAACGGAAAGTCGCTTAATAAGGAGCTGATTTGCAGTGAATGTGGCTTTGGTAAAAGTGCCATCTTTCAAAACCCAACGCTCAAAAATAGGGTTGAAGATTTAACACAAGACTTGATAAAAAAGGGCATTTTACTAAAACAGTCATCTGAACAATTCAAATTTGAGTACAAAGAGCAAGAAATATTCATAAGTGCTTTTGACAGAAAGGTTGTTGATTATATGAACAGTGCGGATAGACTTAAAGAAATAATCATATCCTGCTCACAAGAAATTGATAAATTACTACAGCCAGTGCCCAAAGATTAAGATATACGAATTCTGATGATAATATGGAGGTGGGATTATGATATTTATTGAAACAGATGGGTTAATAGATACAGAGCTGATGCCAAAAGGCAGTGTGCCACTATATCTCTCGGATGATTATGAGGTTTTAGAAGGACCTACCTATTGGGCTATGAAAATTGCTCAGAAGAGGTCTCGTAGCAAAGAAACTCTAAAAAATTATACTTCTATTTTGGCAAGATATTTACAATGGAGAGATGATAAAGGATACAAAGCTGAAACCTGGCAGCTTGTTGATGAAGATATTATTAACGAGTATATTAGCCATCTTATAAAAATTAGGGACGAAAAAGGCAAACCAGACGATTCGTCGATAGAGTTTTATATATCCAGGTTACAGTCCTTTTATAAATGGGCAGGTGAAAATGGTTATAAGCAATATTGGAAGACGGATATGAATAAGGTAAAATACACATTAAAAGACAGGTCGATGGTAAATATGGAAATAGAGCATGATGCCCAGTATTTTCATATACAAAATGGCAGACCTACCCACGTCAATATTGAAAAAGACAAGTTTGTTCATAGAGAAAACATATCTAAAATTATAAAATTATTCGATGATGAGGTTTATGCTTTTATGGCATTCATAATATGGGCAACAGCCTTACGACCGAAAGATTTGTTTCAGTTACCCTATAGAGGAACTGGTCTTAATGCGGGGCTCAAGCGTTACCAAGATGATGAGTTAGAGAAACTTACAGACATTTTGTTTGAATTCGAATCTAAGGGGAAACGGAGAAGTATTAAAATGCCAGCCTATTTGTGGACATCTATTTGTAGTTCATGGATGCCTAAAAGGGCGGAGCGGGCAGCATTATACTGTAAAAAGCATGGCGTGATGCCGCCAAATACAGCTTTATTCCTTACAAAAAAAGGAGATATTGTAACCCGAAAGATGCTGAGTGATAATTTCACAAAAGTCGCCCTGAAAGACGAATGTCCTGAAAAGCGGCTTACCCCTAAAATGTTGAGGCATTCTTTTGCGACATATTTTGTATTCAATATGCTTAAAAAAAACAATTTACTGGGTAAAGCCTATGTATACAACGCAGTCATAGATGATGCATTGCGTGAATGGATGGGACATACTGACATTGCTATAACCTATAAGTACTATGTTCATCTTATTAATCGATACTTTCATAATGATTTATTAGATGATATACACGATGAGAAGAATAAGGAAATACTTAATGCCATTGCAACATTGTAATGATATTGATGATTAGAATAAACTATTGTGATTTAGCTAATTTATATCAGAAGCATTTTTCTTAAAAGTAATAGATGGAGGGGTCCCCAATTTTTGTGGTTCTTTTACGTTAGCATAGTTTGCATAAAACTATGGTTTCTTACAAAATTAAAGAGCACAATTTTACTTTTAGATAATATAACACATAACACTTTTCGGTTTGTCCGTTTTTTCTTTATTAGGTACTCCTGAAGATATACATTAAACCTCTTTCCTCCTCTGATTAATTTATACTATAATTTCTCAACATCAACGATATTTTTAGCAAACTCCTTGTTGCACATTT
>JAEZFR010000442.1 GCA_023417285.1 Bacillota bacterium | reverse complement strand
CCTGTTCACTCATTGCTTTATCAATAATGCTGTCTTCTATCCCTCTATATTTTAGCTCCATCCTCATTAGACGTGAGGACGTTGGTTTTAATTTGTTGCGGTCTGAAACAAAGCTAGTTGCATACTTTAAGTCATCTAAATAGTTTATCTCTCTCAAATCATGTATTACCCGGGAAATACAATCTTCCTCATATCCGAGTTGAAGTAATTTTTGTTCTACCTCATAGCAAGTTCTCATTTTAGTAGCCATATGCTTCACAGCATCAGCTTTTGCAGCAGCATATACTTCATATTCTATGATATATTGTATTCTACTATCATCAATATAGCAGCCTTCTGTAATATCCAAAATACTTAATCTCTTTAACGGTAAACAGAATTGTATCCCACCCTCTAAAGTTACCTGTGCATGAGACTTAACCTTGTCATTAGTGGTAATACTAACTACCTTCATTTATACCCCTCCTCAGGTTAATTGTATCTACTTTTTACAAAAATAAGTATAAAACTCTAATAAAATTTATTTTGTCTTTATTAAGCCATGCCTAGTTTCAAGAAAATACCCTCATACTTGCGCTAATCCAATTTGTAACCTTATTTCGGCATGTATGCCAAAAAGAGCTGTTGCTAGCTTGAATAATCAGTACCAGGGTGCCGTCCCGCACAAGCTTGCCCTCTAAAACAAGCTTGTGCGGGACGGCACTGGCAGATATCCTGCTCAAAATACAACAGCCCTTCATTCCATATTCTAATTAATACTGCTTGCTCAACTGATTACTGCAACTAATCTGCTGCTACTAATATCTGCTTAAACTGATTACTGCTTCTAATCTCAGAACTTAAGATGGTGCCTTTAACAGTATCTAGTATACCTAACAAGATAACACTGATTATTCCGCATCCTCAACAAAAACTTCATCTTCTTCGCTTGCTGGTGGCGTTGTAACAGGCTTAATATTCTCTCTAACCTTGCCCTCAATCTCATTGCAAATAGAAGTGTTTTCTTTTAAGAACTGCTTTGCATTCTCTCTTCCTTGACCAATCCTCTGACCTGCATAGGAGAACCATGCCCCACTCTTATTAACAATGTCCATATTAACACCAATATCGAGGATACATCCTTCTTTTGAAATACCTTCTCCATATACGATATCAAATTCTGCTTCTCTAAAAGGTGGTGCAATCTTGTTCTTTACTACCTTAACTCTTGTCCTGTTACCTACAATCTCATTTGACTGCTTGAGTGCTTCAATCCTTCTAACATCAAGTCTGACAGATGAGTAGAATTTGAGAGCTCTTCCTCCTGGTGTGGTTTCCGGATTGCCGAACATGATACCTACCTTTTCACGAAGCTGATTAATAAATATTGCAGTAGTTCTGGACTTGCTGATAACACCAGCCAATTTTCTAAGTGCCTGAGACATAAGTCTAGCCTGAAGTCCGACGTGTGCATCACCCATCTCACCATCGATTTCGGCCTTTGGAACCAAGGCTGCAACAGAGTCAACAACTATAACGTCTATAGCACCACTTCTAACAAGTGCCTCAGTAATCTCAAGAGCTTGTTCACCTGTATCAGGCTGAGAAACTATAAGATTATCTATATCTACCCCAAGTTTCTTTGCATATACTGGATCAAGTGCGTGTTCTGCATCAATAAAAGCAGCTTCGCCACCCGCTTTTTGAGCCTCTGCAATAATATGAAGAGCAACTGTTGTCTTACCAGATGATTCAGGTCCAAACACTTCAACAATTCTACCTCTAGGTACTCCACCAACACCAAGCGCAATGTCCAATGACAATGCTCCAGTCGGTATGACCTCTATATTCATGTGGGAATTCTCTCCCAGCTTCATAACTGCACCTTTACCAAATTGCTTTTCTATCTGACCTAGCGCCATTTCAAGAGCCTTTTTCTTTTCTAACATGGGGAACCTCCTCACAATTATCGAACATTTGTTCTAATTATATATTTCTTTTACTATTTAGTCAAACGTTTTTTTAGAAATTTTCCAAAATATTTATTTTTAAACGCAACCGCCTCCGGGACCTTGAATAACATGGTAAAACCAAAGTACACCAAACAACCTACTACAACTACTAACAGCATTGCGCCTATTTCTCTGAGTTTCAATGAAAGTGTAAACTCTCTGGTAAAATCAATGGCAATCCATTTATTCATAAAGAACACAACTACTCCCATAACGCTTGCTGCAGCAAGCAATCTCAACCCATAAAATGAAAGGTTTTTCCACTGCATGCCCTTCATCTTTCTGGATAACAGATACATCATGACTAGCATATTTACAACACTCTGTATTGAATAAGCAAGTGACATTCCCGCAGGTCCTAGTCCTGTCTTGAATACAAAGATATTACAGAGTATAAAGTTCAGAAAAATTGAGCCTGCCCCTACGTATAGAGGAGTCTTAGTATCATTACTTGCATAGAAAGCTCTATTGAGAAGAGCTAACATGGATTGTCCAACAATTGCCACAGTAAAAAGCATCAGTATAGAAGATGCCATTATAATTCTCTCGGCATTGACATGACTTCCCCACTTATATACAACACTGATTACTGGCTGCGGAATGACAAGTAGTGCAACTGTTGACGGTATTATCAAATACAAGATTGTCCTAAATCCCTTTAGCATAATATCTTTGAATTCACTTATATGGTTAAGTGAAAGCTTCTCTGAGAGAGTTGGCAAAAGTGCAGTGCCCAGCCCCATTGCAAATATACCATATGGTAGCTGCCACACCTCATTTGCACAATTGTATGCCGTAATACTTCCCTGTGAAAACGAGGAAGTAAAGGTCAGAGAAATAACAATGTTAATCTGAGCAACCGCAGATGCACCCAAAGATGGTATAGCAAGCTTAAATAGCCTAATAAATCCTTCGTCCTTTAGATAAATCTTAGGTTTGTAGAACTTAAAGTTTGGTAGCGCAAAGGATATTTGTATTATGAAATATAGGATTGCGCTTGCCAAAACACCATAAGCAACATATTTTACACCAAACCGGCTTAATGCAAAAATACTTAATGCTGTGCCAAGATTATATATTGATGGCCCGTATGCAGCTGCTGCGAAACGTTTGTAAGAGTTAAGCACACCGTTAGTCATACCAGCCAGCATCATAAATCCAACAGATGGGAAAAGTATTCTTGTGAGGTATATTGCATCTTCCCTGACAGTACCTTGTAAGCCCTGTGCTGTCAACTGAATAACCTGCGGAGCAAAAATAACTCCCAAGAAACTAACTACTGCCATAGTCAAAAATACCACATTAATAAATGAGCCAACGGCCTTCCAACCTTTTTCCTCTTCATTTTTAGCTAAATATCCTGAGAGAATTGGGATAAGTGCAGCAGAGATAGCCCCTCCTATTAACATATTGTACATCAAATCTGTAGTACGGAATGCGGCCAAAAGGGCATCTGACTGGTGCGCTGTAAGCAAATTGTTAATGAGTATAGTTCTAAGGTAGCCAGTTATTCTGCTGACTACTAAAGAAGACATAACAATGACGGCAGCGCCGGTAATTTTTTTGTTGTTTGAGTTCAAGTGACTCCCTCCAGACTGTTCTAGACCAGCCGTTTCTTTTGTGTGTTTTATAACGAATCAGTACAAAATTTCGGCTGTAGAAAAGTTATATTAATCGTTAATTTATCTCCAACCCCAAAACATGCCTTCTTATCATATCAAATACATGTAATGCAGTTACGTTTCTAATTCTGTTTCTGCTACCCCACAGATTTAGCTGCTTGATAACAGTTCCACTTTTTGATGCTAATGCTACATAGACAAGCCCAACAGGCTTTTCATCGGTCCCTCCGTCTGGTCCTGCTATGCCAGTAACCGATACCGCTATGTCAGTAGATAATCTTTTTCTGATGCCCTCTGCCATCTCGGCAGCCGTTTGGCTGCTAACAGCTCCATACTGAGAAAGTGTTTCCTCTTTAACTCCTAATAAATCACTCTTTGATTGATTAGAATAAGTAACGCTTCCCCCCATGAATACCTTTGAAATACCAGGAACATTGGTAAGTATCTCAGATACAAGGCCCCCCGTACAAGATTCCGCAGTAGCTATAGTAATACTTTTCTCCATAAGTAGTTTTGCAGCTACTATGTCCAGAGGTTCATCCTCCAAAGAGTATAGTGCGTCACCTGTTCTCTTTTTAATTTCAGCAAGCATAGGATTGATTATATCATCACCATTCTCACCAGGATTAACCCTTGCAGTAAGTCTCAATGTAACCTCTCCATCCTTTGCATATGTAGCTAAAGTCGGATTGGTCTGTCCATCAATCAAATCAATCAGCATATCCTCTAATGCTGATTCTCCTATTCCAAATACACGCAAAAATTTGGATTCTAGCTTGAAATCGCACTTTCTCATAAAATAAGGCATTACCTGTTCATCAAACATAGGCTTCATTTCTGATGGTGGTCCAGGCAACATAATAACTACCTTTTCACCATTTTCGATGATACATCCTGGTGCAGTTCCATTATTATTTTTCATAATAATGCATCCCTCTGGGAAATATGCCTGCTTTTCATTATTTATTGTCATTGACCTATGGAGGTTTTCAAAGAAACACTTTATCTTTGTAAGACTTTCTTGATGCAGCACTAGCTTTTTGCCCATGAGCCTTGCGATAGTTTCTTTAGTAAGATCGTCCTGCGTTGGGCCAAGTCCACCTGTCGTAATTACAACATCACATCTTTCCAATGCTAGTGAAAGACTTTTCTCTAATCTTTCGGCATTATCACCAACAACTGTATGATAGTATACACCAACTCCCGCCAAAGGAAGTTTAGAAGAAATGTATTGTGCATTTGTATTTGTAATTTGGCCCATGAGTAATTCGGTACCAACAGCTAAAATCTCTGCTTTCATATATTTGTCATCCCCTTAAAGTAATAAAAAGTTAAATATGCATGACTTATTACATATTAATATTCTTAACTATAATATTATATCAGTATATATTTGAAATAGTAAGAGAGATGAGAAAAATGAAATGTAGAATAATTATATACCATTTATTTACATTTATCAATACTAATTTATTGCTACTACTATCCATTTTAGGTGTAAAATATTGCACATTTAAAATATATAAATCTTAACTAAACAAAATAGTACAAAATTTTATATTTATTTCCATTTTTTCATTACATTAGTTATAATATAATTAATATAAGTTAAAAAATACAAAGGGGTTGATGGTTATAAACAGTAATATTGCTACTTTTAATAAGCTTTTAGACAATGTGGAAAAAGTAATCGTTGGTAAGCGCAGTGAAATCGAACTAGCTATAATTGCTTTACTATGTGGGGGCCATGTATTGATTGAGGATGTTCCAGGCGTTGGAAAAACAAGTCTTGTTTCTGCACTTTCGAAGTCTATTTCAGCCTCCTTCAAGAGAATTCAGTTTACTCCGGACATTCTTCCATCTGATATTACAGGTTTTTCTGTTTTTAATCCAAAAACAGGTGAATTTGAATTCAGAAACGGAGCAATAATGTGTAATATTGTTCTAGCAGATGAAATAAATAGAACTACTCCCAAGACGCAGGCAAGCTTGCTTGAAGTTATGGAAGAAGGACAATTCACAGTTGATGGTACTACATATAAGCTCCCAAAACCATTTATGGTTATGGCAACACAGAATCCGATTGACTACTTAGGTACGTATCCATTACCAGAAGCCCAAATGGATAGATTTTTGTTAAAAATATCTTTAGGATATCCTCAATCAAATGAGGAAACCTATATTCTTTCCCAATATCTCAAACAAAATCCTCTAGAAAGTATAACGCCGGTTATTGATACTGCAGAAATACTAGACTTGCAACAGCAGGTAAAAAACGTTTATATTGATAGCACTTTATTAAATTATGTCGTTGAAATCATTAATCTTACCAGAAGAAACGAAAATATTCTTTTGGGTGCCAGTCCTAGAGGCTCGTTAGCTCTATGTAAGGCTGCTCAGGCATTAGCATTAATGAAAGGCAGAGACTATGTTCTTCCAGAGGATATCAAGAGAATGATAATGCCTACGCTTTCCCATAGAATAATATTAAAGCAAGAAGCAAAGCTCAAAAAGAAGAATGTTATTGATATTTTGTCTTCAATAATAAATAGTGTCTTTGTACCATTGGTAAATAGCTATGAGAAGAAATAGGATTGTTTTTGTTTTATTATTAATAGTATCAATTATTTTCCTTTACAATAGAAGCGGAAAAATAGCATTTTTGCTTTTTAATTCTCTGCTTAGTTTGTTATTGGTTTCTATTGGCTATGCCTATTATGTCTTTCTTAGATTCAAATATGTACAAAAAATCGATAAGACTGTCATTACTAAGGGTGATAAAGTACACCTAAATATGCTTATGTGTAATGAAGATTTTATAGTTTATCCTTTCATTCATATATCGTTCTTCGGCAATTCAATTCTAAATGACAAAGACTTAAACCACAACCTTTATTTAAAGCCTCGTTCAAAGGTTGATATTGATTTAGAGCTTGAGTTTAAATACCGTGGTGAGTATGAAATAGGTATTAATAAATTCTATGTAGAAGATTTTTTAGGCTTAATAAGGTTCAGGTATAGATTACTAGAAACAAAAAAGATTATTGTTAATCCCAGAATTATATATTTTGATAAGTTTAATCTCATTCCGGAATACACTGCAGAT
>JAEZFR010000348.1 GCA_023417285.1 Bacillota bacterium | reverse complement strand
GGTTAACAATTTATTGGGAGAGGATACAATTCAGACTATCGTAGAGAATGATATTATTGTTCCGGATACAAAGCCGGACATTGCTAGAGTGCTTCTTCTTGATGGTGATGCCTTTATTACTGGATGTGACGCTGGCACAGACAGAGTGCTGGTATCTGGCAGTGTGATATGCAAGATTCTCTATATATCTGATGATGAATCAAAGAGTGTAAAAAGCATAACATCAAGTATACCGTTCTCATACAATGTGGATATGCCAAGTGCAAGGTCAGGCATGAGATGTAGGGCAAAAGGTAATGTTGAGCATATGGAATATAACCTTTTAAACGGAAGAAAAATCAATATTAAAGGAATTATGAATATTGATTGCAGGGTATTTGAGGAAATTGACAGGGAGTATTCATCAGGGGTATCAGGTGTAGATGGTGTACAGATGCTAAAAGATAAATTCACTGTAGGCAGTTTTTTGGGAAGCAATAAGGTTAACTATGTAATAGCAGAGGAAATGGAAATTCCTTCGAGCAAGCCAGCAATAGTAGAAATGCTTAGAAGCGATGTAAAACTTTCGGGTAAAGAATTCAAGGTTTCAGATGGTAAAGTAATTGTAAAGGGAGATATAATAATTGCTAGCCTTTACATAGGAGACGATGAGACAAGAAGCATGCAGTACATGGAGCATGAATTACCATTTACACAATTTATAGATTTAGATGAGGTAAGTGAAGACTCCATTGTAAGTGTAGATTATGAGCTTGCTGATTACAAAGTAGATGCTGCAGAAGATAGCGATGGCGAAATGAGATGTATTAGTGCTGAAGCGTCTATTAACTTTTATGTAGATGGGTCTACTAGAAAAGAGATTGAGCTGTTGTCTGATGCATATTGCCCAAAGGAAAAAGTAGTGCTTGATAAGCAGATGCTCAGTATGGATGAAATATTTGCAGAAAATAAGAGCCAGATTACTATTAAGGATATACTAAACCTTGAGGATTGCAAACCAGAGGTTGCCGAAATATTTAATGTTATGTCCAAACACAATGTCTCTGACTGCAAAATAGAGGATGGTAAGGTATGGATTGAAGGGTCGGTTCAAAATATTATTCTGTATCTGGCCAATAATGAGGAACAGCCCATTTTCTGCTTTAAGAAGGAAATACCATTTAAACACCAAGTAGATATAAAGGGTATTTGTGATAGTATGAAATGCTATAACAATTTGGATATAGAACACTGTAATTACAGCATGGTTTCATCAGACCAGGTAGAAATTAGGACTGTAATTGGGGTGGATTGCAGAGTATATACAAAGAGTTCATTACCTGTCATTACGAAGATTTCTGAAGGAACAATGGAAGAAAAGAAGTGCATGCCTAGCATAATAATATACTTTGCACAGCCAGGGGATACTCTGTGGAAAATAGCAAAAAAATATAACACAACTGTGGATGATATCTTAAAAATGAATAATATTCAGGATAAAGATATAATTATGCCAGGGCAACAGATTGTTATTATGAAAAAACAATAGTAACTAAGAGAAATAATAGTAACTAAGAGGAATTATAGTTACTATGAGAAACAATAGTTACTAAGAGAAATAGTAGCTATTATGAGAAACAGTAGTCATTATGAAAAACAGCAGTAATAAAAAATATAAAAATACATAAGTTAATACAAAAAGCATCTTAAATAAAGATGCTTTTTGTATTATTTTTATAGTGTGTACATAGTGAAATGCAGAAAATACAGTATTTGTATTGATATGAAATTGTATTTTGTATATAATATACTAGAAAACGATTAAGGATATATAATATGCTGAAAATCAATGGATATGCAAAAGTAAATTTGTCACTAGATGTTTTAGGAAAAAGAGAAGATGGTTATCATGACCTTCAGATGATTATGCAAACCTTGGAGTTACATGATGAAATTATACTAGAACGCATTTCCTCGGGAATACAAATTGAGTGTAATGCTATGTATGTTCCCAATAATAGTTGTAATATTGCATATAAAGCAGCTGAACTTATGTTTAAACAATACGAGTTAGCTGGTGGTATTAGAATAGCAATAAAAAAGAATATACCTGTTGCAGCTGGACTTGCTGGTGGTAGCACAGATGCTGCTGCTGTCATTAAAGGTATAAATAGTATGTTTAATTTAAATAAATCACAAGAAGAGCTTATGATACTTGGAAAATGTATTGGGGCAGATGTACCGTATTGTATTATGGGAGGTACCGCATTAGCTGAGGGCATAGGAGAGAAATTAACAAAGCTTAATCCACTAAATAATATACCTGTAGTATTAGTTAAACCTCCAATAGGCGTATCCACTGCTTGGGTTTATGGAAACTTGAATGCAAGCGAAATTGTAGATAGACCCGAAACAAGCAAGTTAATTGAAGCAGTTAATACTCAGGATATTAAATATATTTGTAATAATATGAAAAATGTTCTTGAAAGTGTTACAATTAGAAGGTATTCCATTATAAACAATATAAAGCAAATGCTTATTAAACTAGGAGCTAGCGGCAGTATGATGAGCGGAAGCGGCCCCACTGTATTTGGAATTTTCGAAAGCCAGCATAAGGCAGAGAGCGCTTATAAGCGACTGAAACATAGCAAACATGAGTGTATTCTTACAAAAATGTATAGTTATACTGATGCTATATAAAGATACTTAAGAAAGGGATGAAAAAATGGCTGGTAAACTATCAAAAATCAATTTGAATAATTACATGCCACTTAGGGAAGTAATATTCAATTCTTTGAGGGAGGCCATAATTATTGGCGAACTTAAACCCGGAGAAAGACTTATGGAGGTTCAACTAGCAGATAAAATGGGGGTTAGCAGAACTCCAGTCAGAGAAGCCATCAGGAAGCTTGAATTAGAAGGTCTAGTAGATATGATCCCTAGAAAGGGGGCACATGTCGCGGAGCTGTCAGTTAAGGATATTATGGATGTCCTTGAGGTGAGAGCATCGCTTGACGGACTAGCCACAGCACTTGCTGCTGAGAGAATTACAGATGATGAACTTAAAGAGCTTAGGCACATAAATACTCAGTTTACTACGTATATAGAGAGAGAAAATCTAAATGGCTCAATTAAAAAGGATGCTGAGTTCCATGATATAATTTATAAGGCATCAAGGAATGACAAACTCATATCAATACTTAACAATTTGAGAGAACAGGTTCAAAGATTTAGAGTGATTTACCTTAAGGATTACAGTAGTCCCAAGAATTTAATAAAGGAGCATAGTGATATTCTTGATGCGGTTAACTCTAGAGATATAGAGATATCTAGGCAAGTCGCGAAGAGTCATATTCTTAACCAGGAACAAACTATACTCAATTCTATTAAATATCAAAAGAAATAAAACGGTATAATGGCCACAGCGTATAAAAATGCTGTGGCCATTTATTGATATTTTTCCTAATATACAGACTTTTTTATTAAAATTGTATATAATTATAGCAAGGAAAGTTTTAGTAGTTATGTATATCCAAATTCTATAAATACAAAGGAACGAATATGTGGTTTAACGAATTTATATCAAAATATAAGGCAGGAATCTCTCATGAGTTTATTTTTTATTTCAATGTGAGAGATTTAATGGACAATTGTAGGAATTTTTATAGATACATAGATGATGAATTTATAAAACAGAGAAACTTTGGCATTGTTGCCTTCTATGATATTTCAAGAGGCTTGACATTTTTAGAGCCTGGTATGGAGAGAGAATTCACTAAGATCACGGGCATCGATGCAGCAACCGTGATACATGCACTTCCATCTAAGCTGTTTCCATTTATTGATATAGCCCTAAGGGGTACAAAGATGGCACTTTTTATTGACCATGCTGAGAAGATTGTACCTGCAGGTGACTTAGGTAGTATGACACTTGAAGAGAGAATGGCACTAATATGGCTTTGTGAATGGTCGGTCAACAGCAGAATATCAAACTGTGGAAGCACTATTTTTATGCTTGCTGATAATTTGGCAGATTTGAGTCGTGAATTTTTAAAATCCTCCTACAAAATAGAACCTATTCTTGTAGAACTTCCAAATGAGGAGGAGAGACGTAGTTATATAGAGCACCTGCTGTCGGACAATTCTGCTAAAACAGATATATCTATAGACAATATAGCAAAGCTTTCGTCTGGGCTCAATAGAAAGAGCATAAAGGATATTAAGCTCAAAGCAGAGGCTGAGTGCGTTCCAATAACATTTTCCTTTATAAAGGACAAGAAGCACGATGTATTAAAAAAAGAATACGGGGATGTACTTGATTTTATTTACCCTGAAATAGATTTCGATAATATTGGAGGAATGGAAGGGGCTAAAGGCTATCTTACCAAAAATATTATTGAACCCATTAGAAGAGGTGATTCTAGAAGAGTTCCGATGGGCATACTATTATGTGGACCCTCAGGAACAGGCAAGACTCTGCTTGTAAATGCGCTAGCTAAAGCAAGTGGGTTTAATTGTGTTAAGATTGACATGTCTAGAATTTTAGGTCAATACGTTGGAGAGAGCGAGAAGAATTTTAAAAAGTGCTTGCTGGGTGCAAAATCCCAAGAACCAGTTATTGTTTTTGTTGATGAGATTGATACTGCATTTAGTAGAGGTGAAGCTGGCGATAGTGGTGTAGGAAGAAATATATTTAGTGAATTTTTACAGTTTACCAGTAATACAAATAATAGAGGAAGAATTATTTTTATTGCTGCCACAAATAGGCCTGACCTTCTTGATGCGGCACTTAAAAGAGCTGGAAGGTTTGATAAAAAAATACCTATTTTACTGCCAGAAGCAGCAGAGAGGGCAGAGATATTTAAGATAATTATTAAAAAGTACAATATTGATACTGACATAAAGGATTTCTCAACACATGCAAAAATGGCGGAGAATTACACAGGCGCAGAAATTGACACAGTGGTAAGAAAGGCATATGAGCTTGCATGTGATAAAAATGAAGAGAAACCTATTATAACCAGTACTATACTCAAAGAGGCTCTCAAAAAATGCAGACCTAGTACTCAGGAGGTTGAATTTATGACTCAGTTAGCTATTGCAGAGTGTGATGATATTGATCTTTTACCAAAGAAGTATTGGACGCAGTTTGATAGTTCCATAAAGTAACATTTTAGCTATTTACTTTAAGACGTTTTTATTATACATTTAAATGTAGTTGATATTTTAATTTTATAAAAAATAATACATAAATAGTTTGAGGAGGATTATTATGGGACTGTTTAGCAGACTTGGCACTATGTTTAGAGGCTTTTTTGGATTGTTTGTTGGAAATATGGAGGAACGTAATCCTGAGGCCCTTTTTGAGGATATCAAGAATCAGATTGATAAGGCTAGAAGAGAAGCGGAACAACAAATAATTGATATACAAACCAATGCCGAAATGATAAAGATTGAACTTAAAAACGCAGAGAGAAACCTTACTGCAATTAAGTCTAGAGTAGATGCTGCGCAGAGATCAGGAGACAAGGAACTGCTTGTAGAATTACTTGTGCAAGAAGAAGAATATCAGGCAGTATTTGAAACGCATAATGCTACCTATGAAAATGCTATGGCTCAGGTAACTAAAATCCGTGAGGATTACAAAATATTTGAATCAGAGATGAACTCTAAGCTCAATGAGCTTAGAACTCTTAAGTCACAGGCTAAAATGGCTACATTACGTGAGAACATAAATTCTGTTAACTCCCAATACACTTCTAAAAATAGCAGAGTTGGAAGCGTAAATGACAATCTTGACAGAGCAAGAGATATTGTTAACAAAAAGACTGCTAGAGCAAATGCTGTTGAGTCATTAAGCAATGACAACATGGATATGAAGTTAAAGAGGCTTGATATGAATTCTGCTAGAGATAGAGCAAGAGCGAGAGCAGAGGCTATGCTAGGCGGTACTGATAATGGATTTGAAGTAAAAGAAAAAAATGAGAACAAGGCAACAAATTAATAATTAAATCAATTAGTAGACTAGCAAAATCTGTGCTGCGTTTTTAGCATTTGGTTTTGCTAGTTTTAAACTAAGCACAAAAAATATAGGATATTTTTTAGAGGGAGCTCTATGAATGCAGATTTTTTAACCAGTGCCTTTTTTAGGTTTAGAAATTTATTTACGCTTACTTTTTGGTTGGTAGTCGCATATATGATTACAAATAACCCCAATGGTATTAGTGATATGATTAATTCTACAGGGTATGAGACAATAATTACAGCAGGGGTATATGGTTCTGGAGTAGTGTTGTATTTGGCTTTGGTTATGCAAAGCATTTTTAGTGAAAAGTACAAGGAAGAGTATAGGCGTAAAGAAAAGAGAAAACAAATCAACGATTTGAATAAAGAGTGTACTAGACTTTCAACTAGAATAAGAGATGTTTCTCCTACACCTATTCAAAGGCAAAAGATCAGAAAAATAATACAGGACAAAAATGATATACTCAATTCTCTTAAGCGAGGGGAGGAGTATAGCTATCTCAAGGAAAAACTAGTTGAGCAGAGCTTAAACTTAGTTGTTTCTTATATTAAGCTGCTCACAAACTATTCTATAAGAATAAAAGAAATATCTGAAATTAATATTAGTGATATAGTTAACAAAATTAATGCAAATAGAAGAAAAGTAGAGTTTATGAAAGATGTTAGGCTTGCTGATGATGTCAAAGGCGTTATTGAAATGGACGAAAAGATAATTGAACGTGTAAAAGATGAGAAGAACGAGCTTGAAAGAATTCATGCTAGGCTTGATTACATTGAAAGTATGATTGGTGCATTTAAGCATCAAATTATTTCTAGTGTTGAGTCAGAGGAAATGGTAGAAAAGCTAGAAACTGCAGTTAATGAAGCAGTCGCACTTGATAATGTACTTCAAGAAAGAAGACGCAATCGCATTAGTATGTAATAACAAACATAGCATATTCACTGCCAATAAATATATATTGGGGGCATCGTTATGAAAAATGAAATTATTTATTCATCAGCGTATATTGAGATTACCAAAAGAAGCGATGGCTACTATATAGAATCCTTTAAAAGGGGTCTAAATGTTGACCAGTTTAACAAAATTATAGGTGCCCAATCAGACATTCAAATTGTAAACTTTGTAGCTATCAAGGATGCGCTTATTAGTGCACCCAAAGAAGCTAGAAAGTTTGCCACTTCCAAAGAAAAAATACTTGTAGAAGTATCTGGGGATGAATTAAAGGCATATCTTACTTTACGGATAGATGAATCAGAGCTACAAAAACCTGAAACCATTAAGCAAATAATTGAGAAATTAAATGCTAATGGTGTTGTTTATGGCATAAAAAAGGACGTGCTTATTAATGGACTTGTAGCTTCTAAGCCAATTTTAATTGCAGAGGGTGTCCCCCCGGAACAAGGAAAAGACTCACAAATAACAATGTATAAACTAAAAGAAGTTCGGCCGGAGATAAAGGACGACGGTAACGTTGACCATTATGAGCTCAGCTTAATAAATATGGTTGAAAAGGGAACATGGTTAGGCGAAAGAATTGATGCAACTCCTGGGGTTGAAGGGAAAACTGTAAAAGGTAATGTAATAAAACCCATGCACGGCAAGAACTACCCATTATATTATGATAAAAACTCTGTTAAGGAAGAAACAGTTGGGAATAAAACAACGTTATATTCCACTAGAACAGGGGCAGTTCATTATATTGGAGATAGAATAGGGGTATCAAATCATCTAGAGATTAAGGGAGATGTTGACTTCAAAACAGGTAACGTTGATTTTGATGGATATCTCACTGTAAAAGGGACCATAGAAGATAACTTTTCAGTTGCTTCTACAAAGGACATAGAAATCTTAGGAGATTATGGTGTAGGCTGTGCAAAAGAAATAAAAAGTGATGAAGGAAGTATATACATAAAGGGCGGAATAGCAGGAAAAGGAAAGGCAGTTATTAGGTGCAAGAGAAATCTGTTCCTAAAGTATGTTGCAGATGCCGATATATTCTGTGAGGGCAGTGTACATATTGGATTTTATTGTTTAAACAGCAATATTACTGCCAAAGAAGTAATACTCGAATCAATGAAGGGACAAATAATTGGAGGTAACATTAATGCTGAAATAAGGGTGATTTCAAGTATATATGGTGCCCCTAGTGAAAAAAGAACCAATATATTTGTTAAAGGTTTTGATAGAAAGTTGTACAAAGAAAAATTGGACAAGCTAACAGAAAGCATTTCCAACCTTAAACAAGATATTTCATCAATAAAACAGCAGCTTTCAATCTTTTCAATAACAGGCGATACTCCTAGTGATAAAAAACTTTTATTTAATAAGCTAAATGAAAAGTTTGCAGATATGAAGGTTCAGCTTCAGAGACTTGAGGAAGAAAAAAAAGATTATGCAAACTATCTGAGGGCTAAAGGAGAGGGAGAAATCACAATACTAAAAAAAGCCTTTCCTAACACATATTTTGAGATTAATAAAGCATCAAAAGACATACAAACTCCACTTCTAAGAACAAGTTTCTATTTCCAGGATGGTGCATTAAAAGAGGTTTAAAAATATAAAGTAGGGGGGCTTAAACATGAATTATCAGCCAATATTGAACAGGCTTGAAGATGAGAAAAAAGATCAAGTATTATCAGCAAAGCTCTTTAGATATACCGGGCTTATGCAAGCAATAGAATTCTTTTCGCAAAAATTAGTATTTGACCAGATTATTGAGGCAGCTTTTGATTTTGTTAATGAACTATTGCTAGTGAATAAGTCTGCTATATATACATTTGAAAAAGATGAATTTATTGTTAAAAAGGTAAAGGGATTCACAAAAATAGCCAATAGAATAGAAAATTGTGAGAAGCTTAAAAATCTTGCAACCTTCTATGGTACTGTTTTATATGGACGAGATAATATTTCTAAATACCTTGATATTGATAGAGTAAGTGATATAGGTGTTGAAGTTTTAGTACCACTGATTATTGAAGATAAGCTTTATGGCTTCATAATAATATCGGAAAAGATTCTTTGTGAAGATGACTATATAATATCTGAATCTCTCATGAAATTGATAAATACAGCATTAGAGAATTTTTCTAGATACGAAAAATTAGTTAAGGTTAATAATGAGTTGGACGAAAAGGTATTTAATCTTTTTGCAATTAATCAGTCATCAAAGGTATTACTTAGCGAATTAAGAATGGATGTATTGTACAGCATTTCAGTGGATGTATTCTCTGAGCTTACACACAGTACAATGACAGGGTTTGTGCTGCTTGATGAAAAAAGTACGCAGTATACATTAAAGAGTTTTAAAGATATTTTTTATCAGGTTAAGAATATTTCTGTATCGCTAACTCTAAATAGAAGTACTAAAGTAAACTCAAACAAGGTTATTATAGACACTTCGAACGAGGAAGATGTCAGCTACTTTAACTCCTTATTTGAAGAAGGAATACAGGGATTATCTGAGTTAAAGGTAAAATACATAGTGCTTATTCTAAAGAGTAATCAGATATTTGGATTTGTAACATTAGGAGAGATTGTTGCAGGACATGAATACGGGCAGAGCATTTTTGAGCTTATTGAAAGCCTAGCCTCCTCTACCTATACTGCTTTGAGTAATGCTAAGCTTTTTGGTGAGGTTACAGAGCAAAAGCGTATTATTCAGAGTAAATTAAATAAGATCATATCACTCAATAATCTGACAAAAAATATTAATTCGTCCAGCAAGGTAGAAACGCTCATGGAGCTTACAGCAAGAACCTTGGAGATTTCATTTAATGTCAGCAAGGGTTTAATTTGCACTTATAACAATGAAATGGAAGTTTTCGAAACGGTTCAGAGCATAAATGTTGAGGAGGTACAAGGAAAGCAAATAGTGCCTAATGATAGCTGGAGAAGGGTTTTTGAAGGGGATAGTATTTATGGAGTGGGCAATGCTATAGCTAAAGAATTTGTTGGGAAAGACATAGCCAATTATATAGGAGAGGTTCAGGGTATCCTTGTTATACCCATATACCTTGATATAATGGAATTAGAAATGCTTGGTTGCATTATAATATTCGAATTAGAACATGGATTTATAGACAATGAAGAGTTAATACTAACAATGGAGACAATAGCAGGCCATATTGCACCCGTTTTAAACAATCTCTCTACTATAAAACAGCAACAAAAGTTTATGTTGCCTAATTTTATAGAGTTGTTTAAAAAAGAGTTAAAGCAAGAAATAAACTCTGCTATAGAATGTGAAATAGACCTAACGGTGGTTCAAATCTTAGATACCAGAGATTTTGTTTTCAAGGGGAATACCATATTAGATAGTTTAAAGGAAGAGTTTAGATACATATACCCATTCTCATATAATAATATATTTATTATTGAAAATGATGTTCATAATGATATTTTAGAAAGGATTGCTGCCAAAACAGGAATTCCCGATTTACAGGTTAGAAAACTAAAGCTATTTTATGATTTTAATAGCTTCGCAGAATTCTTTAATCTGTTCAGGTAATGATGGCGCGAACGTTTGTGGATATATTAATAGGTACTGATATTATAGAGATTAAAAGAGTAAGAAATGCTCTTGAGAAACCATCTGGTGAAGCCTTCAAGAATAAGGTGTTTACGAAGGTTGAGCAGCAGTACTGTGAAGAAAAGAGAATAGCAAAGTACCACAGTTATGCTTGTAGCTTTGCGGCAAAGGAAGCTGTGGCGAAAGCCTTTGGAACAGGAATTGGTGCTAATGCAGGGTTAAGTGAGATTGAAGTCAGGAGAAAAGAAAGTGGGAAACCTTATATAGAACTTTATGGCAAGGCAAAACAATTCTTTGAGAGCATTGGTGGTATTAGTATTAAGCTCTCATTATCACATTGTGAAAGTTATGCTCAAGCCTTTGTTGTAGTAATCATAGGGGATAATTCTGTAGACGGATAATTTAAGGGATTGTGGAACCATTTACTTATTAAAATATTGAGGTTAATATATTATATAGGAATAGTTAAACTTACTATACCTATATTTTTTTTGGAGTGTTTTTAATGGTAAAAGTCATAAATTTTATACATACAGCAGATATTCATTTGGACATGCCCTTTTCATCTTTAGGGGATGATAAGGCAGAGCAAAGAAGAGAGGAGCTTTTACACTCACTCTATAGTATAGTAAACAGGGCAAAAGCATCTAATGTTGAGCTTTTGCTAATATGTGGTGATTTATATGAGCAAAGCAATATAAAACAGTCAACAATAAATGCTATTAAGAATATGTTTTCGGAATTATATAATACACAGATAGTAATTTGTCCTGGAAACCATGACTATTATACTATACAGTCTGCTTATCAAAAGCTTTTACAGCTCAAAAATGTTCATATCTTATGTCATGATACGCCCTATATATTGTTAGATAAGCTGGGTGTATGTGTTTATGGGGTAGGAATGCAGGGAGACGCTAGGGGAGACATAAAGTCATTTCAACATCAAAATGTAAACACTGAGTTGTTCAATATAATTGCCCTGCATGGTACTGTAGATTTACCTTTTGAACAGCAAAACTACAATAGTATTAGCAGCAAGGAGCTATTTTCTCTTAATATGGATTATATAGCTATAGGTCATATTCACAGGCACTACTTTGTTAAGCGTGAAAATAGCTTTTTGATTAATGCTGGGAGTTTAGAGCCCCTAGGTTTTGATGAAGAAGGTCAGCATGGGTATGTTGAGGGTCGGATAATAT
>JAEZFR010000501.1 GCA_023417285.1 Bacillota bacterium | reverse complement strand
GGGTATATCAGGTCATTCCAGTTATTCATAAAAGTCATAATACCTACAGTTAATAAAGCAGGTTTGCACAAAGGAAGCATAATATCCCAAAAAATCCTATATTCATTAGCGCCATCAATTCTAGCTGCTTCTTCAAGATTTTTAGGTATAGATATGAAGAATGAGCGCATTAAGTAAATAGCAAAAGGCCATGTTAATCTAGGCAAAATTAATCCTAAATAAGAATCTAATATACCCATTTTAAATTCAAGAATATATAAAGGTATCATTATTATTTGAAAAGGTATCATCATAGTTAGTATTACAAGTATAAACAGTATTTCCTTACCTTTGAACTCCAGTCTTGCAAACGCATATCCACCCGATGCTGATAATAGACAATTTGCAATGGTTACAGCACTTGAAAAAATAATAGTATTTTTGAACATAGTAAACATAGGTAGCTTATTCCAAACTCTCGCATATTGTTCAAAAGTTATATTCATTGAAAACAGCTTTGGAGGATACTGTATTATTTCTTTCTCTACTTTCAAGGAAGATATAGCAAGCCATAAAAATGGGTATACAACTATTGCAAGTATTATTATCATTATTACTGCCATAAATATTTCAAATAATGATATCCTTTTTCCAAAAATATTCATAATACGGCTACACTCCCTTCGTTTCATTTTTCATAAAAAACTTATATAAAAGAACTGATATTATCGCTATAAATACAAACAGCATTTCAGCAACTGCAGATGCATATCCAAGGCGGAATGGGCTAATGTTAAAACCTCTTATGTAAACATACTGTGCAAGAGTTTCAGTTCTGAACATCGGACCGCCACCTGTCATAACATATGTCTGATCAAAAACCATAAAACTGTTGATGGTAGTAGTTATTACACAGAAGCCCAACGCTGGTACTATAGATGGAATAGTAATATATATAAACTGCTTAAACTTGTTGGCACCATCAATTTGAGCCGCTTCAAAAAAATCATCAGGTAGCGCCTGTATAGCTGCTACAAGTATTATCATGTTTGCACCAAAAGTTTTCCATACTGTCATAAGTGCTACTAATGGCATAGCTAAATTTGGATCTTTCAAAAAAGTAAGGCCTTCAAATCCCAATAGCTTTCCCCAGTAAGAAAAAACACCAATTGTTGGATCTAATAGAATTGCCCAAACAATACTAACCGCAGTCATAGAGCATATAACAGGTATATAGTAAATAGACCGCAGCATTTTTCTAAATAAAGTATTTTTAGAAACATATACCGCCGTTAATAATGATGCCAGTACTCCTAACGGAACCACCATTACAGTAAAGTATATTGTGTTATATAGAGAATTCCAAAATCTGGAGTCCTTCATTAATTCCGAGAAATTGTCAATACCTACAAATTTAAAATCGCTTAAGAATATATTTACGTCAAAGAATGACATGCAAAAGGCAAATAACAATGGGATGAACACAAATACAAATAAACATAGAAGTGAAGGTAATAAGAATACCCATGCTGCTTTTTCAGGTCTATTTAGGTATTTTCCTGCTTTATCCAACAACTGCACTGAACTCCCTCCTTTTAAATGGGGCATGTAGTTTTTTCTACATGCCCCGTTTTTCTACTGGGCTCAATGCCCCGCTTTTCTATTACTGGGCTCAATGGCCCGTTTATATTTTAATTTCCCAATATTTTATCAATTCCTTCAGCCATCTGTTTTGCACAATCTTCTGGAGTAATTTGGTCGTACATAAGCTTCTCAAACAATGGGTTTAGACAATCGTTAGTAATCTGTCCTGCCTCTGTCATTCCAGCGAATGCAAGCCTTCCATATTGAGTTAGAGGGCCCAATACCTTCTGTATTTCATCGTTCTGTACATCAGCGTCCTCAATTACTTCCTTTGACCAAGCAGGGGTACCATTCTTTAACGTCCATTCTTTAAGAACATCTTTAGATAGCCAATATTTTATACAATCATATGCTGCAAGCTTTTCGTTATCTTCGGCACTTGATGTAACCATGAAAGCAACTCCACTACCTGGAACCTGAAGATTTCCACTATCTGAACCAGGAACTGCACCTATTCCAAAATTCACACCATTAGTTCTTAAGCCATTAACCAACCAAGGACCATTTATGTACATACCTAGCTGCCCGCTTGTGAAAAGATTATCAGTATCAGCACCTGCCATACCTATAGGAGTGTGTCCATTCTTTGCAAAATCCTGAAGCATAGTGAGTACTTCAATTGCTTCTGGTGTATTACATGCTGCATTCTTAAGGTCTTTATCCAGCCAATCACCACCATTACTCCATAGGAAATTCGTAACGTTTGAGCTTTCTTTTGCTATACCAAATCCATACTTATTATTTGCTTTATCTGTAAGCTTTGCCGCATAATCCTTTAATTCAGTAAAAGTTTTTGGTGGCTTTTCAGGATCAAGTCCTGCTTTTTGGAACAGATCCTTATTCCAATATAAGTACACAGTATTGTATTGCTGTGGGATACCATAAGTTTTGCCTTCATATTTAAATGCATCTTGAACGTTTTGTTCATACATTGACTGATCTAATCCTGTTGTAGCCCAAAAATCGTCTAACTCTACTAGTCCACCGCTTTTAGAATATTCAGGTATTGAATCAGAGCCTAGGAGAATCAATGATGGACCAGTACCCGTTGCTATGGATGGTCCTAACTTTTCAAGCATATTTGCCCATGGCATTATATCCATCTGTACTTCGATGCCCTTATCGTTGGTCTTGTTGTATCTATCAAAAATTTCTCTTAAAATGTCGCCGTCAGAAGAGGTAAATCCATTCCAGAATGTAACCTTTGTTCCTTTTAAATCTACAGTACTTGATGCTGCATCTGTTTGACTTGCTGTGTCAGTTGCTGTGGATGCTGCTGAAGTATCTACTGCATCATTAGTAGAACCACATCCAGAGAACATACTTACCATCATTGCTGTTGCCATAAATACAGCTGCTAGTTTAACTACTTTGTTTTTCATAATAATCCCCCTTTAATAATTATTACTTATCGTGCACGTTCACGCAATTAAATAATAACATACTAATAATTTTATGTAAACAATTTTTTGTAGTTTTTTTTAATTTTTTTTAATATATTTTAGATATATAAAATTAAAGAGAATCACCAGAAATGATTTTATAATCGACAAGTATGTTATTCTGAATTTCTTCCTCACCAATTATCTTTAGCAATGTATCAACTGCTTTTACCCCTATTTCCTCAACAGGATAATATACCGTTGAAAGAGCGGGAACAACATATTCTAAAGTATCTATTCCATCAAACCCCATAATCCCAATATTACTTGGTACAGAAATCCCTGTTTTCCTCAAGTATTTAATTAATTCCAAAGCATAAATATCTCCCGAACAAAATGCTGCAATTTTATCTGAAGACTCTTTTATTGTACTCTCAATTATTTTTAAATAATCATTATTATCTATTACTCGGTATGCAATTTCATTATTTTTGTCTATTACGCTCAAAAAGCCCTTCAATCTTTCTTCATGTGAATATATGTTATCTTTTTCTTTATACTCTAATGCAGGACAAACAAAGAAGATAGTTTTATAGCCCTTTTCGATAATTAATTCAGTGGCATCCTTTGCAGCTTGGAATTCGTCAATTCCTATATAGGGGATTTCAAGCGATAGTCTATTTCCTATTGCTACAACCGGGGTTCCCAGTTTATTTATATATTCGCAAAAATCCTTTCCTTTATTTACAGGACAAATAATTATTCCGTCCACTCTTCTGTCAACAAGATTGTTTATTACCTGCACTTCTAATTCAGGATCTTCTTCCTGCAGCATAATATTTAAGAAATATCCATTTTTTCTTGCAGTAGCTTCTATAGAATTTAAGAGTTGAGCAAAAATTCTATTTCTTATATCAAAAACCACTACGCCAATACTCATAGTTTTACCCTTAACAAGGCTTCTTGCCAGTAAGTCGGGCCTATATCCCATTTGCTTTGCTGTTTTTAATATCTTGGCCTTGGTTGCTTCATTTATGCCGCCCTTATTATTCAGAGCCCTGTCAACAGTTCCCCTAGAAACATTACAAGCTTTTGCTATATCAATTACCGTTACACCCATTGCCGTATCCTCCTACTGTGTAAACTAATCAGGGTCATTATATCAAATAATAACCTAAATTAAAATATTGATTGTGCCCAATGAGAAGGGACTGAAATAGTTTAAATTATCTATCACAATCCCATATATTGTTTAATTATTATTCTTTTTGGTCCATATACACTTACCAGTAGTATCAATTCCAGTCATCAGAGTTTCAGGCTTTTTTATTCCGATGTAATGTCCCATTCACATTTGGTAAGAAATCGACTTGCAAGACTCTAGAGCTCAATTTATGTTGCCGTAGTGTAGGTATTGCATTTTCAATACAACGTGCTGCGTAAGTAGCAAGCCTTGTTCCCTTATCCATATTATAAGTAGATATAGCTTTAATCAAGCCAATGGTACCTATGGATATTAGATCATCGCTCTCACTCCCCGGTGTGCTATATTTTTTTACAATATGAGCAACAAGCCTTAGGTTTCTCTCTATTAGTATATTTCTTGCATCTTCATTTCCATTTCTGTACGCTTCAACATAGTACTGCTCCTCTTCGGGGTTTAATGGCTGTGGAAAAGAATTAACATTTGAGACATAGCCC
>JAEZFR010000335.1 GCA_023417285.1 Bacillota bacterium | reverse complement strand
TCATAGCTTAGTAGCCTTGGCCTTAACTGACAATACATATTGTGAGGGCGTCATACCCGTTTCGTTTTTAAAATGCCTCGAAAAATAATGGATAGAAGTATATCCCAAAATCTCTGATATTTGCGTAAAATTATAATTACCTTCTCGCATTATGTTTTTTGATTCCTGGATTTTCAGCTTTTTGTAGTATTCCATCACTCCCATTCCAATATTATCTTTGAATAATACCTTAAGGCTTGTCCTGCTGAGGCCAGAAAACCTGCAAACATCGTCAAAAGTAAGATTTCTTGTAATGTTTTCATATAAGAAATTAGTTATCCTTTGTACTAGATCACTATCGGACCTCTCCTTTATTGCAGTTGAGAGCCTGCTATTACTATTTACACTGTTACCTTTACGAATCATACTTATTAATAATTGTTCAAGGTATATTTTAATTAATTGCTCACATCCAAAAAGGGGATTTTTCCTCTTCTCTAGTTTTCTAAGAAAGGTAATATCAAGCTCCGAGGTATAGGCTTCTTTGGCTTCATTAATAATTTGTGCAAGTAGGTTTTTTTCAAAATCACTTATTTTCAGTATCTTATTTTCAAAATATTTTATTGCAGGCGATTTACATTCAAAGGATACAATGATGAGGTTGGGGGCAACTTTACCGTTTGCCCAAACATTATGGAATTCATTGGGCTTATGAAATATAACTTCACCTTGCTTTAGCTCTAGACCTAGAGAGTCAGCCATAACCTCAACTTCTCCTTTGTCAACATATACAAATTCCCAAAAGTCGTGCTTTTCTCCCTCGAATACATAATCTTTGGCATACTCAAAATAATGTATTGAAACTATTTTTTTTATGACTATCTGTTCTACTAGAGTAGTTTTTTCGTAATCCATTTTAACCTCGCAGCACTTATGTTTACTATATTATAGCCTAAGTGAAGCAATGTTTATAGTCTAAAATGTATATCAAGGTGAGGTTTTGTCATAAAGTTATGGTCAAACAATGTTATAGCCTAAAGGTATATCAAAGTGATGCTTTAGTCATAAAGTTATAGTCAAGCAATGTTTATAGTCCAAAAGTCTAAATTAATTGACTTTATTGATAAATAAATATTTAGTCAGCCATCTTAAAATATATTTATAAGATAGGTGAAAAATAGGAGGTAAAAATGGCAGTTTTAGTTACTGGTGGTGCAGGATACATAGGAAGTCATGCCTGCGTAGAGCTTTTGAAGTCAGGATATGAGGTCGTGGTAATAGATAACCTTAGTAATAGTAATGAAGAAGCCTTATTGAGAGTTGAGGATATAACCGGAAGGACATTAAAATTCTATAAGAATGATTTACTTGATAGAGATGCCTTAGAGGAGATATTTAAGAAAGAACAAATTGATGCAGTTATGCATTTTGCTGGTTTAAAAGCAGTAGGAGAGTCGGTGGCTCAGCCACTCAGATATTACCAAAATAATATCACAGGCACACTAATTTTATGCGACGTAATGCATAAGTATGGAGTTAAAAACCTTGTTTTTAGTTCGTCAGCAACAGTTTATGGAAATCCACATAAAGTACCTATTTCGGAGGACTTTCCGTTATCAGCTACTAATCCTTATGGCCGAACTAAATTGATGATTGAGGAAATATTGAGGGACTTACATATTGCCGACAATTCTTGGAATATAGCTATATTGAGATATTTTAATCCAATAGGAGCCCATGTAAGCGGCAAAATAGGCGAAGATCCAAAGGGTATTCCCAACAATCTTGTACCATATATCACTCAGGTCGCAATTGGTAAGCTAGAAAAGTTAAGTGTTTATGGAGATGATTACCCAACATCAGATGGAACTGGTGTCAGAGACTATATACATGTTGTTGATTTGGTGTTAGGACATCTTAAGGCACTTGAAAAACTAAAGAGCAATCCTGGAGTTCTAACCTACAATCTTGGAACTGGGACAGGTTACACTGTATTAGAAATTATAAATGCTTTTTCCAAAACCTCACAAAGAGAAATACCATATAAAATTGTAGCGAGAAGACAGGGAGATATAGCTGCCTGTTATGCTGACCCCAAAAAGGCAAAGGAAGAATTGGGTTGGAGTGCAGAAAAAGGAATAGAAGAGATGTGTAAGGATTCTTGGAACTGGCAGATACGCAATCCAAATGGTTATGAGAAATAGAAGATATATATGAAAACTTTGAACTGGCAGATACGCAATCCAAATGGTTATGAGAAATAGAAGAATTCAAGGTGAATAATGGAGGAAGCTCAATGAACGATAAAAAAAATTACGATTTTGAAAGTATTATAAAGAATTTTTCTTTAGACGGAAGCTTTATCAAAAGTGAGCCTTATGGCTTCGGACATATAAATGATACCTATGCTGTATATTTTACAATGAATAATGGTGAAGTGAAGCGCTTTATTCTACAAAGAATTAATAATAGTATATTTAAAAGCCCTGAAAAGCTTATGGAAAATATTCAGTCCGTTACCTCCTTTTTACGTAAAAAAATAATTGAAAGTGGTGGTAATCCAGATAGAGAAACATTGAATGTGATTCCTGCTAAAGATGGAAAAGCTTTCTACAAAAGTGAAAGTGGAGATTTTTGGAGGGTTTACGCGTTTATAGAGGATGCTAGGACCTACCAAATTGTAGAGAAGCCTGAGCATCTTTACAACGCAGGAAAGGCCTTTGGAAACTTTCAAAAACTGTTGAGCGATTATCCAGCCGAAACATTATATGAAACAATTGAAAACTTTCATAATACAAAGCTAAGATTTGATGCATTGATTAATGCT
>JAEZFR010000498.1 GCA_023417285.1 Bacillota bacterium | reverse complement strand
TGTTTATATCGAAGCCACAGGGCATCCTTCAAGTGTTATTCAAGGACTCAATATGATAAGAAAACTTGGGCGCTTTGTAGAATTTAGTGTGTTTGCCGAACCAACAACAGTAGACTGGTCAATTATTGGTGACAGGAAAGAGCTAGATATTCTTGGTTCTCACTTGAGCCCATATTGCTATCCGTTTGTTATCGAGAATATTTCAAATGGTAATTTAAAAACAAATGGTCTTGTTTCAAAAACATTTAAAATTGAAGAGTGGGAGAAAGCTTTTGAATACGCATCAGGAAAATTTGGAGATTTTAAAGTAGCTATTACTTTTTAGTAAAGATAGTATAGCTCAACGCTGTAAAAGGTGATGTAATTTGAAAGCGTTTTAATTGAGAAACCCAATGTTGGAATATTAAAAGATCCCGAAATACAAATCCCAGCTAATCTGGCGTTGCAGCAGATTAGTTAGCTCCAAATAGTGACAATTTTTTTATGTTGTCACTATTTGGTTTTTTTAGAAATAATATACATAAAAACAGTAATGCATATAATTTAAATATTTATTGATTATATCAACCTTTATCAATTATAATTACATCAGCAGGAATTTTTATATTATAGAAGGAGGGATATTTTTTGAGTTTTGATTTGTTGTTATTAGCTCCAATTGGGGCTATCGTTGCGCTCGTTTTTGCTGCTTACCTCGCTTATAAGGTTATGAAAACCGACGAGGGTACAGAGCGTATGAAAGAAATTGCAGCTGCTGTAAGAAAAGGAGCAAATGCATATCTTAAAAGACAGTATACGGGTGTTGCTATTTTCTTTGCGGTAATGGTTGTAATACTTAGTGTAATGGCTGCTATGGGCTACCTTACACCATTTGTCCCTTTTGCATTCCTAACAGGAGGGTTCTTCTCTGGACTATCAGGTTTTCTAGGAATGAAAATCGCCACTGCTGCAAACTCACGTACGGCAAATGCATCTAGAACTAGCCTAAATAGCGGGCTTAGAGTTGCATTCTCCAGTGGAGCAGTAATGGGCCTAGTAGTTGTAGGTTTGGGTCTCCTTGACCTAAGTATTTGGTACTATTTCCTTGATTGGTTTTATGCTGAACTGCCAAGTGCTGAAAAAATTGAAAAAATCACTAGTGCAATGCTTACGTTCGGTATGGGTGCAAGTTCAATGGCACTATTTGCGCGTGTTGGTGGTGGAATATTCACAAAAGCAGCTGATGTTGGAGCTGACTTAGTAGGTAAGGTTGAAGCAGGTATACCAGAGGATGATCCTCGAAACCCTGCGGTTATTGCTGATAATGTTGGTGATAACGTTGGTGATGTAGCTGGTATGGGTGCAGACTTGTATGAGTCCTATGTTGGCTCAATTGTTTCGACAAGTGCACTTGCTGTAGCTGCTGGATTAGGTGTCAATGGTGTAACTATTCCTATGACGATGGCGGCGCTAGGAGTTTTTGCCTCTATCATTGGTACCTTCTTTGTAAGGTCAGGTGAACAGGCAAAGCAGAAAGTTCTTCTTAGAGCATTAAGAAGTGGTGTTTATATTAGCAGTGCGATCATAGCTATTGTAGCCTATTTCTTGGTTATAAATGTATTGGGTAAAGAGCATATTGGTATTTATTTCGCTATATTAACAGGACTTGTAGCAGGGAATCTTATTGGGTTTTTCACAGAGTATTTTACATCTGATACATATAAACCCACAAAGAAACTTGCAAACACGTCAACAACAGGTCCAGCTACTGTTATCATAGGAGGTATATCACTGGGGATGTTATCTACAGCTATACCTGTTATCATAATTGCAGGAGCTGTTCTTGCAAGCTTCTATTTAGCAGGTGGTGGAACTGAGTTTAATCTTGGTCTTTATGGTGTTGGAATTGCGGCGGTTGGTATGTTGAGTACATTGGGTATAACTCTTGCTACTGATGCATATGGACCTGTAGCTGATAACGCTGGTGGTATTGCTGAAATGGCTCACCTCCCAGCTGAAGTAAGAACACGTACTGATGCATTGGATTCACTTGGTAACACTACCGCTGCTACTGGAAAAGGCTTTGCGATCGGTTCTGCTGCACTTACTGCTCTTGCTCTTATTGCAGCATTCGTATCTGAAGTAGATTTGATTGCAAAACGAGATGGTATGGAAAATGTATTTAATCTATCAATTCTAAACCCAGCCGTACTTATTGGATTATTTATTGGTGGAATGTTGCCATACTTATTTGCTGCCTTGACTATGGAATCTGTTGGACGAGCTGCTCAGAAAATAGTGGTTGAGGTTCGTAGACAATTCAGAGAAATAACTGGATTGATGGAAGGGAAGGCACAGGCGGATTATGCAACCTGCGTAGATATTTGTACAAAGGCAGCACAAAAAGAGATGATTGCTCCTGCTATATTGGCAATAGCTTCCCCTCTGGTTGTTGGTCTGGTACTGGGAGTGAGCGGTATTGCTGGAATGCTTGCCGGTGCTGCAGTTTCTGGATTTGTTCTGGCTATAATGATGGCAAATTCAGGTGGTGCTTGGGATAATGCAAAGAAATATATTGAGTCTGGAGAACTTGGTGGAAAAGGTTCAGATTCTCATAAAGCTGCAGTAGTTGGAGACACTGTAGGTGATCCTTTCAAAGATACCTCAGGCCCTTCAATTAATATCCTTATAAAGCTCTTATCGATGGTATCCATCGTATTTGCTGCATTTATTTTGAACAATTCAATATTCTAATTATTTACTCGTTTGAAATTAACTTTTAAAGTACTAATAAGTTGTAGTGTGTTTTTAAAAACTTTAAAATACACTACAACTTGTTTTTTATTAGGCTATGGAGCGGAATTAAAAGGAAGAATATTATTTTCATAACTTTTAAATTATCGGTTTCTATGATAAAATGATTTTGGATTAAAGCTCCAAGAGAAAATGTATTATTCATAGTTTATTCACATAACATTAATTCTTTTAATTTCAAAAAATGTAAATAAGTATAGGTAGGTATCAAAAATATAGCAAAATAATGTGGGGTATTTGTATGGACAACAAGGCACTTTTTAATATTGGATATGGTTTATATGTTGTAACAGCAAAAGATGGTGATAGAAGTAACGGATGCGTAATTAACACAGTAATGCAGGTTACAAGCAGCCCTCTTTTGATTGCAGTGGGTGTAAATAAACAAAATTACACACATGATTTGATTATTAAAAATAGGGAGTTTAATATTTCTATATTGACACAGGATACTCCATTTGAAGTTTTCAAGCATTTCGGTTTTCAATCCGGAAAGTTGATAGATAAACTTTCTGATTATGAAGAGAAGTCTATGGGCGAGAACGGGCTTTTCTACTTGACTAAATATACAAACGCGTATCTCTCATGCAAGCTTTTAGATGTTATTGACTTTGGAACACACTCTTTGTTTAAAGCGGAGGTTATTGACGCTAAGGTAATAAACGAGGAAGATGCGGTTACATATACATATTATCATAAAAATATAAAGCCAAAGCCTGAACAACAGTCCAAGAAAGGTTGGCGCTGCAACATTTGTGGGTATGTTCATGAGGGTGAGGATTTGCCTTCTGACTTTGTTTGTCCTCTATGCAAGCATGGGGCGTCAGATTTTACAGAAATATAGATTCAATTTATAAAACCTTTTATAACAAAAGTTTTGCAGTAAAAAATAAAAATATTAATTTATTAGGAGGTAAGACTATGTGTAGTAAACAAAAATTCTTTATCTGTAAGCATTGTGGTAATCTAATTGGATTGATTGAGAACAAAGGCATTCCAATGGTTTGCTGTGGGGAAAAAATGACAGAACTTGTTGCAAACACAACTGAAGCATCAGTTGAAAAGCATTTACCTGTTGTTACTGTAGCGGGTGACAGAATTGAAGTTGATATCGGCAGTGCTCCACACCCAATGGAAGAAGCTCATCACATTGATTTTATATACGTTGAAACAGAGCGTGGTGGCCAAAGAAAATGTCTTAAGGTTGGAGAAGCTCCAAAAGCAACATTCTCTTTTGTTGATGACAAGCCTGTAGCTGTTTTCGCTTATTGTAACCTACATGGTCTCTGGAAGACAGAAGTTGAGTAACTTATTGCAAGGATTATATTGAACAAATCAGTGTAAGTTTGTATTGAATAATTCATAGCAGGTTTATATTGAACAAATCAGTGTAAGTTTGTATTGAATAATTTAGTACAATTTGTATTGAATAGTTCAGAGCAAGGGTTATGTTCAATTATTGCAGATTTAGCTAAAGTAATTACGTAGAAAATAAGTGCCTATTCCTTGAAAGCCGTTGGAATAGGCACTTATAGTTTTATAGAAAAGTATTAAACATATTTGAATGGTTCATATTAACAAACGTGCAGCAGTTTTGCTATTTGGCTAGTAATGCTTTTGTGCTGCCACGGACTTTTAACACTGGGTCAAAGGTGAATATTTCTTTTTTGTTATCTTTATTCTGGATTGCATCCATAACTTGTGCTACCGCCTCATCGGCCAGGCTCTTTACAGGCTGCTCAATAGAGGTTAACGGAGGGGTTATAAAGTCTGAGATAAAAATATCATCATAACCCACCAAAGATAGGTTATCCGGTATGGAGAGGTTGTAATAGCTTGCTTGCTTATACACGCCTAAAGCCATCATATCATTAAATGCGAAAATTGCAGTTACGCCTCTTCCAAGCAAATATGGCAGAGCTTCCATACCGCTTTCTCTATGGAAATCTCCTTCAAAGATAAGCTGCTCCTGTACAGGAATATTTGCTTCTTCTAGGGCTTGCTTATATCCATTTAATCGCTCTATTGAGCTATACACATTCTTAGGTCCAGTTATGCAGCCGATTGAACGGTGGCCAAGGTTGATAAGGTGCTGCGTTGCCAGATAGCCCCCCAACTTCTGATTAACAACAATGGTTTTACCTGTGTTAATATCAAGCTTACGGTCAACAACGATAAAAGGAGTATCAGTTCTCATTATTATTTTCTGTATATCATTTAAGTGTTCGTCTATCGAGTTGGATAGTATAACTATAATGGCATCAACATTACGGTCCAAAAAGATATTAATATAATCTATATCCCTATTTGCCATATCATGAGTGTTACCGTAGAGTACATTGTAACCCTTAGTATAACAAGATTGCTCAATCAATTTAGAAAGCTCAGAGAAATATATATTACTAATATCAGGGATAACTAATCCTATGGTATGGGTAGTCTTAGTTACCATACTCATTGCGATATGGTTAGGTCTATAGTCCAATTCATCCACAGCATTTAGTATTTGCTGCTTGGTTTTATCTGAGATTTTACTTTTTTTGCCGTTCAATACAAGTGATACAGCTGTAGTTGACACTCCTGCTTTAGCTGCAACATCTTTAATGGTTGCCCGCAATGTTTTCTACCTCCTTAAGAATAGTGCTTCGAAGCATCTAGTTCCCACTTCGCAGCATCTAGTTCTCGCTTCATAGCATATGATTTCCTCTTCGTAGCATCTAAATTTACAATATCAAATATAACATTAATGATTTACAACTGCAAATTAATTAAAGTAAGAGCATTATTTTCAACCTCTGACATAAAGGGGATGGAGCTGGATGCGCCATTTTTTGAAACTGCAATGGAAGATGCAATGGATGCTTTGCGCAAACATTCTTCTATCGGTTCATTATCTACGTATGCTGCGAGAAAATATCCGGTAAATGTATCACCTGCAGCGGTTGTATCAACAACCTTTACATCATAAATTCCATGATTATAGGTGCTTTTTCCGTCACTGTATATTGCACCTTTTTTACCTAGTGTCAACAATACTGACATTTTGGGATAAGTTGTATGCAATGCTCTTATCATGTCTTCATATTTTTCTTCTTTGGTTAATTCATGCGCTTCAATCTCATTTAGTATTAAAATATCCACCAGTTCCAACGGATACTTAAGCAACTCATCTGTAATGGGTGAAGGGTTGAATGCTATTTTTAAACCCTTATCATAAGCCTCTTTCATAATAAATGGGATATTATTTATTTCATTTTGAAGTAAAACGTAATCCCCTGGTTCAAACTGAGCTATAACATGCTTTACAAAGCTATCAGTTATCATGTGGTTAGCACCGCCAACACAGATAATAGAGTTTTGTCCGTTTTTATCTACCTGAATAATTGTACTTCCCGTATTGTTGTTTTCACTAACAGATACCAAATCAGCATTGACATTACTCTGTTGCAATGAAGTTATTAAATGTATTCCATCCTGTCCAATCATACCGGACATGCAACAATTTGCATTTGCTCGACCGAGTGCAATGGCTTGATTAAAACCTTTACCTCCGTCAAAAAGCTGATAACTACTTGAGGTTGTTGTTTCACCTGGTTTTACAATGTGATCAACGTGGTAAACATTGTCTAGGTTTAAAGATCCAAAACATAAAATTTTCATAATAAATACCTCGTTAAAACGTTTTAGTTATTTTACTAAGTTTAGTATATTTTATAAATACATAATGTGTCAATACTTTAAAGAATAAAATAATTTGTCGAAAAAATGTGAAAATTACTAAAATAGATGTTGACAGTAGCTATGAATTTAGGTATATTGTAGATAACAGGCAAGGAAAACTTGCTGAAAGGCAACTAGATAAAACGATTAAGCATCTGGGTAAAACGTTGTATCACATCATTACAGCTCATGTCTCATTCATTTACAGCGTTTAAATCAAAATAATAGTTTTCTATAACGTAATTCAATTTACTAATAGTCACATGTAATATGAAAGGAGATTCTATGAATTCAAGAGAAAGAGTCAAGGCTGCTCTGAATCATCAACAACCAGACCGAGTACCAATTGATTGTGGGGGGCACATGTCAAGCAATTTTTCTGTACAGGCCTATCGTAATCTACGAGAGTATCTGGGATTAAAGAAAAGTGAGCTCTACGTTTGTGACGTTATTCAACAGCTGGTTTTTCCAGAACAAGACGTTCTAGATATGTTCGGAATCGACGTGGTGAATTATGGAACAGAATTTACATCACACGATGAATATTGGAAGGAATGGCAGCTTCAGGACGGTACTCCTATAAAGATACCGGCATATATAGATATAAGAAAAGAGGGCGATAATTCCATATTGTACAATAGCAAGGGCAAACCTCTTGCGATATGGAAAAAGGGAGTTCTATACTGCGAACAAACCTATTATCCACTTGAGAATACTGATTCAGATGACTTTTCCAATTTGCAGGATGCTTTAGATGATGTTATGTGGTGCGCCTTTGGAGGCCCTCCAGCACCACTGGGGTATTCCGAAGAAGATATGGCAAAAAGAAAGGCCTCTATTTCAAAGCTGAGACAATCAACTGACAGAGCTATATATGCTCCGTTTGGAGGCAGCATATTTGAAATGGGTGGGTTCCTCTATCGCCAGGATAACTTTATGATGGAAATGATGCTTAATCCTGAAAAAATACATAAGTATCTGGAAAAGATTTTGGAGATTTACCGTGAAGGTATAAAGAAGTTTATTGAAGCCAATGGCAGTAATATTGATGTTATGGGCTTTGGTGGAGATGATATGGGCATGCAGGGTGGACCGCAAATATCACCTGCAATGTACAGGGAGTTCTTCAAACCAATACACAAGGAAATGTGGGGCTATGCTAAAAAGCTGAACCCTGATATTAAGCTTTGTCTGCATTGTTGCGGAGGGATATTCCCACTAATACCAGACATAATTGATGCCGGAATGGATGCAATTAATCCGGTTCAGACTAGCTGCAAGGATATGGATGTTGTAAAGCTTAAATCCACCTTTGGTAAAGATATTACCTTCTGGGGTGGGGGTTGTGATACAAGGGATATTCTACCTAACGGAACTCCTCAGCAGATTAAGGACCATGTACGTAGAAATCTTGATGTAATGTATCGTGATGGTGGTTTTATATTCCAACAGGTTCACAATATTGTTGCAAACGTTCCGCCGCAAAATATCGTCGCAATGTTTGAAGCAGTGAAAGAATATGTTTAATAATTATTAACAGGGGGAAAAAATCATGAAAAAGAGACTGATCGCGGTAATGTTGTGTATGGTTATGGTAGTTGGTTTGTTTGCTGGTTGTACTTCATCTGACGGCAACTCTGCAGCAAGTACAGGGGGTGCTATTACAGATTCTTCTGCTGCATCAACAACGGAAGCAAATAGTGACATTAAGTACGCAGTTGTACTACATGCACTAAACAGTTCATTCTACGCAAAGATTCAAGAGGGTGCTCAAGAAGCAGGTAAAGCATTGGGTATAAAAGTAGACGTTATGGCTCCAACTACAGCAAACAATCTTGCTGAGCAGGTAAGCATGATTGAGACTTGTATTTCTTCTGGTTATACAGGAATTGCAACAGTTGTATGGGATCCAGATGGATTTGCTGATGTACTCAAAAAGGCTAAAGATGCAGGAATTACTGTAGTTAGCTTAAACCAAAATTCTGGTAAGGACGATGGAACTGTATTTGTAGGTCAGGATCTTGAAGATTCAGGTTATATGCTTGGAAAGTATATGTTTGGTGAAGTGATGAAGGGTAAGGGTAAATACATAATCGCTTCCTGTGCACCAGCAGATAGTGCGCTGATTGCACGTGAACAAGGTATAAAGAGAGCAGCTAAGGAATTCCCTGAAATTGAGTTTGTTGATTTAGTTGACATTACTACTGACTTAACAACAGCAGTAGGAGTTATTGAAAATGCATACTTGGCTAATCCTGATGTAACTGCATTTTTAGGCGTTGATGTTTTCAGTGAAGCTATCGGAACATTTATTGAGGCTAATAAGTTAAACGGTAAGGTTTTTGGAGCAGGATATGATTTAACAGAAGGAACACTTCAGCACGTTAAAAACGATGCAATGCAATTAACTATAGGACAAAATCCATTCCTTCAGGGATACTATCCAGTTATTCAATTGTTCACAGAGACAAAATTCGGATATGATACTTTAAATATGAATACAGGTGCATTCTTAGTAACAAAAGACAATGTTGAAAATGTTAAACCTGAATAATAAGTAGACATAATAGCAATACATTGGGGCTGCCTGAATAACAACTTTAAAAAGGGCAGTCCCTAATTATAAAACTTATATGACTAAAACATGTTTAACGGATGGAGATTGCTATGGGAAAACAATTTGCTATAAAGTTTAGAAGCAAGTCTTTTAGAGAGCTTGGCGTACTGATGGTACTTTTGGGAATCATCATAGTTTTGAGCTTTGCCTCACCAGCATTTATAAGATCTCAGAATATTATAAATGTTATAAGACAGATGACTGAAATAGGCATAATGGCTATAGGTATGACTATGGTTATCATATGCGCTGAGATCGACCTGTCCATAGGTTCAATTTATGGAGCCACAGCTATGTTAGCTGCAATATTAATTAAAGATGGCATATCCCCAACACTTGCATTTTTTATTGCAATAGGAGCGGGCGCAACCATAGGTTTTATTAATGGATTTTTAACAACAAAGGCTAAAATGCCTGCTTTTATAGTAACACTAGGTACAATGCAGATATTTAGAAGTATTGCTTACGCCATATCGGGTGGTAAAAGCGTAGGTGCATTTTCTGCAGAGGCACAATCAAGCTGGTTTTTTGGTATTGGTGGAAATATAGGGCGTATACCTGTTCAGATTATTATTATGATAGCGCTTTATGTGATAACCTTTATTATTATGAAAAAGACTAAAGTAGGTTTTGATATATATGCTACAGGTGGTAATAAGCGTGCCGCAAAATTAGCTGGTATAAATACCGATCGTATGAAGATTATTAGCTTCGTGGTCATGGGCGTTTTAGCAGCGTTTGCTGGAATTATCAGTATTGCATACCTCAAGTCAGTTCCAACTACGGCTGGAGCAGGTCGTGAAATGGACGTTATTGCCGCAGTTATTCTCGGTGGTGCAAGTATGAGTGGCGGTAGAGGTTCAATACTTGGAACATTTTTAGGCGCTGCGATAATGGCTGTTGTAAGAAATGGTATGGTACTGCTTAGCGTGCCTGCATTCTGGCAGTCCGGCTTCATTGGTATCATTATAATAGCAGCAGTATTGATGGATACATGGATTACACAGAGAAAAAGCGTAAGATAAATGCAGAGGGGGTAGAGCATTGGAACATATTATTTGTTTTGAAAACATAACAAAAAAATTCGGTGGAACAGCTGCATTATCAGACGTATGCTTCAAAATCAAAAAAGGTGAGGTTCATTGCTTGTGCGGTGAGAACGGTGCGGGAAAATCAACTCTGATGAATTTGTGTGGGGGAATTTTTCAACCTACCAGTGGGATAATAAAAATTAATGGTGAGGAAGTTAAGATTAACAGCATTGCTCATTCAGAGAAGTTAGGGTTTTCTATAATCCATCAGGAAGTTCCGTTATGCTTAAACATGAGCATTGCACATAATATATTTATGGGATCCTCAAAAAGCACAAAGGGCCTCTTTCTCAATGAAAAATTCATGGAACAGGAAACAAGTAAACTACTAAAAGAATTTAAATTGAACCGAAATCCATCAGATTTGGTAGGAAGTCTGAGTATAGCGGAACAGTCAATAGTTCAGATAGCAAAGGCTGTTTATTTTAATCCGAAGATTCTCATAATGGATGAGCCCACTGCTGCATTGACAAATGACCAGAGGGCAGTCATGTTTGATATTATCAAAAAGCTGAAGACAGAAAATGGGACAACCATTATCTATATAAGCCACAGATTAGAAGAGATTATGGAGATTGGAGATACAATTACGGTTCTCCGTGATGGTCAATTTGTTACTACAGAAAAAGTTTCTGATATAACAATTGATGAACTTGTAAACTTAATGGTTGGTAGAAAGCTGAATACAGATGAAGATGTAGTTAGTTATAATACCGGAGAAAGACTTCTAAAGGTAAATAACCTTACCCGAAAGGGCGAATTTGAGAATATTAGTTTCGAGCTGAATAAGGGAGAGATTCTGGGCCTAGGAGGCTTCGTTGGCGCAGGAAGAACAGAAGTGCTAATGTCCTTGTTCGGGTTTACAAAACCCGATTCAGGAGAAATTATCATAGAGGACAAAGCAGCAACCTTCAATTCACCTGCTGATGCAATCCAAAGGGGTGTAGCACTAATTCCGGAAAATAGAAGAGATGACGCGTTGGTAGAAGAAATGTCTATAATGCAAAATGCTCAGATGGTAATCATAAAGGATTTGGTGAAAGGCATTCTTGTAGATAAAAAGCTGGCAAATGAAAAGATGGCAGAGATGGTTACAAAGTATAAAATAAAGGCCAATAATGTCAACTTACCTATTTTAACTCTTTCTGGAGGTAACCAGCAAAAAGTAATTATTTCACGCTGGATTAGTAACTCCCCAAAAATACTTTTATGCGACGAGCCGACTAGAGGTATTGATGTTGGAGCTAAAGCGGAAGTTTATTCAATACTGCGTAGTATTGCCAATGAGGGCATAGGTATCATCATTGTCTCCTCTGAATTACCTGAATTATTATATCTTAGTGATAGAGTTTTAGTTATGCATGAGGGACGTATTACAGGACAGATGATGCGAAATGAAGCTACAGAAGAGAAGTTTATGAGGTATGCTGCAGCGGTAGATTAAAATGGCACTGATTTAACAATTTATAAAAGAATAGTAGGGATACACATGAAGAAAACAAAGTTATTAAACTCGGATTTATCTGCTGTAATTGCACTAATGGGACACACAGATACTATTGCAATCGGTGATGCCGGATTACCAGTACCCGACTCTTCAAAAAGAATAGATTTGGCGGTAAGAAGAGATTTACCCTCATTTCTCGATGTACTTGAAACCGTTCTTTGTGAATTAGAGGTTGAAGAAGTGACTATTGCTTCTGAAATGATAAATGAAAATCCTGATTTATATAATAAAATTACTGAACGTTTCATTTCGACAAAGATAAACTTTGTTGAGCATACGGTATTTAAAGAAATGACAGGTAGTTGCAAGGCGGTTGTAAGAACTGGAGAGTGTATGCCATATGCAAATATAATTCTCCACTCAGGAGTAGCTTTTTCTTGCTTTGAATAAACATAGATGGATTAAGCATTTATATACAACAAAATATTTTAATCAATAATTTTTATTAAGTTTGTGTGAACCTCTAAATTGATGCAATTATGCTCATTTGGAGGTTTTTTATTTCCCTGATTAGTTGGGCTATATTAAGAGAGTGAAATACTAATATTTATATCAAATGTAAATTATAAAATAATTATCAAATAATATCATAAAATTAACTATATTATATAAAAATAGAGTATTTTGTTAATAAATATGCTATAATAAATGCACATAACCAAAAAACTTAATGTAAAACAACCTGGTTATCTATTAGTAAGTAACCAACGTATAATAATTCATGTTTTATTCGGACACTAGAATAAAACATGCTACTTGTTTAATTAAATGGGCCAAATATTATGAGTTTACTAGGAGGAACTGCTATGAGTAGCAAAAGAGTTGGTAGATTTAGGGGGTTAAGTTTTAAGATTTTTATAATTACTGTATTGTGTTTGTTAGTTCCTATGTTAGTTAGTCTCGTTACATCAGGTTATTTATCCCAAAAGTATTTAGAAGACTCAGCCAGCAACGCATTGTTGGATATTGCTACTGAAAAGAGAAACCAAATTGAATTGGCCTTGTCCAATATTGAAAAGCAGGCTCAATCAATTGCAGCCCAGCCCTACATAATTGATTACTTAAGCCAACCTACTGTAAATTCTTCAGGCGGACCAGAGTTGCAAAAAATTTCTAAAAATCTTGAGGAAAATTTTAAATTGGGTAGTGGCCTTTTTGAAAATATATTTCTAATGTACAAAAATAAGGATATAGCTGATAGCATTGGTGGCAAATCAGTAGGCTGGGAAAATGAGGCGATGGGTAGCACCCAAGATATGCTTATCCGTTCTGCTAAAGCATCCCCTACAACAGGCCGTCCCGTTATGACTATTGTTGCTCCTATAAAGAATAACGATAACCATTTAGGTACAATAGCAATGGCTATAGAGCTAAATAATTTATCGGAAAATGTAATTGATAACAAGTCATCAAATAGTGACTTTAAAACACTTATATTGAATTCTGATGGACTTGCTATTTCATCTACCGATAAGAAACATGTTTTAACACTAAATTTCCAGGACGAGAAGGTTAAATTATTGGATTTCTATAATTTGATTAAAGCAAACCCTTCTGGTGTTGATTTCTTTACCCTAGATGATACCGATTATATTGCTGCTTTTAGTAATAGTAATAAGTATGGTATGTACGTAATATCCTACAAACCGGTTTCTACATATACTCAAATGATATTAAAATTGGAAATGATACTAGTAGGAGTTATTATCATAAGCTTTATTGTTGCATCTATTATAATATATTTTAGTTCAAGAAGAATTACAAAACCGATTCTTGCTGCTGTATCTCAAGCGGAGCAACTGGCTAAGGGAGATTTGACTGTAAATATTGTCGAAGAATCCCTATTCAGAAATGATGAGCTGGGCAGGCTTTCAAATTCATTCTCTGCAATGATTATTAATTTTAAAACAATGATTAAGGAAATAACAGAAGTATCAGATATGGTAACTGCATCAAGTCAGCAATTATATGCATCCGGAGAGCAAGTTGGTAAAGCGGCAGAGGATGTTGGTAGTACAATTCTAGATATTTCTACTGGTGCAGAAGAACAATCGCAGAAAATTAACTTGGCGTTATCAACCCTAAGAGATTTAATTAACCAAATTAGTGAGATAAATACTAGCACACTTAATATGAAGGATACAACTTCTCATATGATTGATGAAATAGCAATAGGAAGTAAGACAACTGCTGAGTCAATTGAAAGTATCAATATGCTGAAGGATGATACGGAGGGAGTATCCAAGGTTATATTTAACCTAGGAAATACATCTAATCAGATAGGCGAAATAATTGAACTCATAAGTGGTATAGCTGATCAAACTAATTTGCTTGCATTAAATGCTGCTATAGAGGCAGCAAGAGCCGGCGAAGCAGGAAGAGGCTTTAGCGTTGTGGCAGATGAGATTAGGAAGCTAGCCGAAGAATCTTCAGATGCAAGCCGAAGAATATCAAAGCTTATTGTAGAGGTACGAAGTGGCGTAGATACAGCTGTTAATAAAATGGATGGCAGCATAAACTCAGTAAATTCAAGTGTTAAGGCTATTCAAAACAATGGAGATACCTTTGCCCTAATATACAAACAAGCGGAGCAATTGAAGGGTATTGTATCTAGTGTTACCGAAAGCGTAAAACTAATGGCTGAAAGCAGCCACGACTTTGAACGGACTATGCAACAGATCAATGAGGCTAGCCGTGAGTTTGCTGCTAATGCTGAAGGTGTATCTGCTGCTAGCGAAGAGCAAATAGCATTGACACAAGAGATAGTATCTTCTTCTAAAGGGATGGCAGATATGGCCACAGATTTATCAAATGCAATTAAAAATTTCAAATTATAACCTATTTCTAAATGGCTAGAGGCTGTGGACAGGTAAAAGTCCACAGCCTCTTTTTGTATGCGAACAAGGCATGTAAGTGCTATTTACAGATAAATAGCATTAATTTAAATAGTATTAATTTTAAATATTATGATATAATTACCATATTTAAAATATATAGTAAAAGCTGTTTTGTTTAATACAAAAAATATTAGTTTTTGTTAGTTTTTGGGGGAAATGATGATTAAGGTTTTTTTAGTGGAAGATGAAATTGTAATAAGAGAGGGTATCAAAAATAAGATACATTGGGAGGAAGAGGGCTTCACTATTGTAGGTGACGAGAGTGATGGTGAGCTGGCATACCCAAAGATTATTAGAGAACAGCCAGATATTCTCATTACAGACATCAAAATGCCTTTTATGGACGGCCTGGAGTTAAGTAAATTATTAAAAAGGGATATGCCCAACCTGAAAATTATTATTATTAGTGGTTACAGTGATTTTGGATATGCACAACAAGCAATAGATATTGGTGTCAGTGAATACTTACTCAAGCCTATAACAGCTAGTAAATTATTTGCGGCAGTTAAAAATGCAGCCACATCAATAGAAAAGGAACGTAAGGAAAAGTATATACTGGAACAATATCAGCAGCTAGTTTATCAAAAACAGGGTGAAAAAAGAAAAGATTTTTTTAACGCATTAGTTAGCGGAAAAATGTCTCTTTCGCAAATAATTGAACAGGAAGAGGCACTGGGTATTGACATGGTAGCGACGGCTTTTTGTATCATGCTATTCCAATTTAAAGGGCAGGAGGACATGTACCAGTATTCCAATGATATAGTGCAATGTGAGGCAAAAATGATAAGCGCCTTAAATAAATATTCAAGTATTAAAGTATTTGAACGTGGCATGGACGGTTGGGCGTTTATAACACTTGGAGAATGTGAAAATCAAATAATGGAATTAAATAAAGAGTTATGCTCTTTATTGGTCCATATTTCTGAAGGTAGAGCCCATTATTTTGGTGGGGTTGGACGTGTTGTTTACCGCGTTCGAGACTTACAGCAGTCCTATCTTGATGCAAATAGCGCTTTTTCATTGAGATATTTTGATATTAATGATCAGTTTTTGTCATATAACGATGTTCGCAATATTAAGGCACAGATAGGAAATCAGATTAATGTAAGTGAGCTTAATCTTGAAAAGCTTGACAGAGGAGTGGTGGAGGACTTTTTAAAGAGAGGTACTATACATGACGTAGATGAATTTGTGGACAGTTACTTTAGTGGCTTCGGTACTAATGCAATGAGTTCTACTTTGTTTAGGCATTACATCATAATGGATGGATGCTCCGCAATCATGAAGTTTATTAAAACCCTAAAATACCCTAGAGAAAAGATAGAAAATAGTATAAAGAGCATGAATAGTGTAATTGAGCAACTTTCAAGCTTTGAGGATTGCTGTCAATTTTATAAATCTATTCTCAAAGAAGCAATTGACCTGAGAAATAAAAATAGTCAAAGGCGTTATGCTGGGCTTATTGAACAAGCGAAGGAGTATATGCATCTTAAATTCGATATGAGTGACCTTTCATTGGATAAGGTTGCATCTACTGTTAACCTTAGCCCGAATTATTTTAGTTCACTTTTCAACCAAGAAATGGGGATGACATTTATAGAGTATCTTACAGATATTCGAATGGAAAAGGCTAAATAATACTTGCGCTGTTATGTTAAAAAGATTACCTAGATTGGATTTTCGGTAGGATATCTAGATTAACATTATTTTAGTTACATATTTAAAAAAACACAGAATTGCACACCGTCGGAATATAGACTACAGGGTATGGGTGAAGTGTAAATTGAAAAGCAAATTTACACGGGAAGAATTACGAAGTTTGCACAAAGGTGCTCA
>JAEZFR010000297.1 GCA_023417285.1 Bacillota bacterium | reverse complement strand
ATCTACAATAACTACAGTTGGATTCTTTAATTCCTTTGTCATTCGAAGTTTTTGAGCTGCAAATACCATCAGGAGTGATTTACCACTCCCCTGAAAATGCCAAATCAGGCCTTTCTTCGGGTATCCTGATTTAACACGCCCTACAATAAGATTTGCTCCTTCGTATTGCTGATAACGACAAACAATTTTGATTTTTCGATATTTTTTATCTGTAGCAAAAATAGTGAAGAATTGTAAAATATCCATAACAACTTTAGGAGTCAGCATATCTGATGCTGAACGTGCAACGTCTGCAAGAGTACCTTCGCTTTTGTTATCAGGTGTATGCCATGGGCCCCAAAGAGTAACAGGCATACCGACAGAGCCATAACGATAGCATTTTCCTTCAGAAGCAAAAGAAAATACATTTGTGACGAACATTTGTGGAACACTTTTTTCATAGGCTCCAATATCTCCAGCACCGTCTGCCCATGTTATTGCATGTCTTACTGGAGTTTTTACTTCACCGATAACTACTGGAAAACCATTGACAAGCATAACAATATCAAGCCGTTTTCCACCATCTTCTTTTGGGAATACCCATTGATTTGTTACGATATATTCATTTAAATCTTCTTTGGTTCCAATATTATCGTAATCAAAGAAGCGTAAAGGAACCATTCTCCCATCCTTGCCAAAAGGGTATGAGTTATTCTCAAAGATAATCTTTTTGAAAAGTTCATTTTGGGAAACAAGGTTATGTGCCTGAACTGATAGGATAATTGAACGGAGTTTATGTATTACTTCATTAGCTCTGTCAGGCTCTTCTGCAATTTCTGGGTTTAACCGAATAAGAGCTGACTTTACAATTGGTTCAACCATTACATCAGTAAACTGCCTTTCCAGTTTATCAGACTCAATATATTTCCATCCATTTCCACTTATTGTCTTTATAAGCAATTGCTCCGTTGTATTATCTTCATTGAACATCTTCACTCACCTCGTCTCGCAATATTTTTTTTTGTAAAGCATTAGTATTATTCAAATAGATTTTTAAACTATTGATTTGCTTATCAATTGCAACAAGTAAGCCTACAACTTTTTCTTGTTCCATTCTTTCTGGAATCGGTATTCTAATAGTTAAAAGATTTTTTTTACTTACACCATACACCTTAATTCCTGCAGCCAAAGTTACAGCTTGATTATGTATATATGGTGAATTCATAATGTAACCTAAAAATCCAGGAACGAATAAATTCTTCTTTGGTCTACAGTGAAAAGTATGCAATCCCGCTAAAATTTTTTCTTCACCGATATTAATTACTTCTACTGCTTTACAAACACCGTCGTAATCTTCAGACGTATCTGCAATTACTATATCACCGTTTTCGCAATAATCATTTGCCTTAAATTTTGATAAATTAACATCGTCATTTAAAAATGGAACTGGAGTATCGCAAACATCCAAAATTTCAGAATACTTTACGTGGATATCTCCATAATGAATATTGTGAATACTTCCAGATTCAACATTCATATTTGCTCTTGAAAAGTTATTCGTTGATATAAAATCAAAGACCTCACCAAAAGTTGAATTAGTCCAATTTATATCTTCAGAAGTATTACTAAAAATTTCATTTAAGTAGCTTTTCTTTAGAACGATAAGTGCATCTAAACTTTCCTGGCAGTTTTTCTTTGTATCCTCAACTGCCCAAAGTATTTTTGCAAGTTTATTTTGTTTCTCAAGGCGTGGAAGTTCAAATTCCAGTTCTTTTAATGTGCTCCAGTTAATTGTAGGTGACAGTGAGCCAACTGAAATTTTAATTGCAGCGTCAAGGAAATAGTCCGAGCTAATAAAAAACGGAAAGAATTCTTTATTGATAATATTTTCATTAGGTCTAAGTACCATACCGTGTGCTGAGAAAATACCATCAAAAGGTGCAATGGCCACTTTTTTCTGATAGGCTCTACGTTTCCCGAATAATACATCACCTTTCTTCATTATAAGTTTTTCACCAATAGGAGCAACTTCAGAACCAAAGCGTGTGACTTGTAAACATCCAGAATCTAAGTGTTCTAACCCAAGATAAGTTAGCTTGTCTTCCTCGGTAGGTTTCTTTTTAACTGTGCTGTTTATCGCAATATCACTAAATTTATATTTTGCCATAATTATCACCTACCATTTCCATTCATGATTATTTTTAGGTCTTCATATACACTTCGAATTTCAACGCCACTTTCTTTCCAGTCTGTAATACATTGAGTAAGAGTTCTCATATCAGCAACTTGTTCTGATTCGACAGTTTTCATGTAAAGAGGGATACTTAATGAATAATCAAACTTTTCTACATTATCTATAGTGACAACAGAAGAGAATCCCTTAATATCTTTATAATTGTTATATGCATCTGCTATCTTCAAAATATGTTGGTCTTCTAAGTAGCTTTGAGCATTTTTTCGAGTGACTTCTTTAACAGCGTTAATCAAAAGGATTTTACCCCTACGTTCTTCCTTTTTACTTGTGCGACAAATAATTATACATGCTTCCATTGGAGCATTAAAGAATAAGTTCGGTCCTAATCCTATAACACACTCTACAAGGTCACTTTTTATTAAATTCATACGCATTTCTTTTTCCTCATTACGAAATAATACTCCATGAGGAAACAAGATTGCACATCTGCCTGTTTTGATATCCATGCTCTTAATAATGTGTTGAAAGAATGCATAATCAGCTCTACCCTGTGGAGGTGTCCCAAGAAAATTGCGTCCATATTTATCATTTGAAAAAGCATCTTTATCCCACTGCTTAATAGAGTATGGAGGATTTGCGAGTACCAGGTCAAATTTCTTGAGTTCTCCACATTCAATGAAGGCAGGGTTTACAAGTGTATCATCATTAACAATGTGAAATTCCTTAATTCCATGGAGGAATAAATTCATTCTACCGATAGAAGAGGTCAGTTGATTAAATTCTTGTCCGTAGAGTTTAACATTTCGCCATTCTTTACCTTGCTTCTTTAGATACGCAATAGAAGAAATTAGCATGCCAGCTGAACCGCAGGTAGGGTCGTAAATAGATTCCCCTGACAAAGGCTTAAGTAATTCAGTCATAAGATGTACTACAGTCCTATTTGTATAGAATTCTTGTGCAGTGTGTCCGCTATCATCAGCGAACTTTTTTATTAGATACTCATACCCTGTACCAAGCTCATCCTCAGGGCAGTTTGCAATAGAGAGTGTTTTGCTACTAAAATGCTCAATTAAATCTTTTAATAAGTTGTCAGGCAATCTATTTTTATTTGTCCATGCACCATCTCCAAATACGCCGTGGAGTTTTTCGGGATTAGCTTTTTCAATTGCTCTAAAAGAATTGATAATAGCTTTTCCAATGTCAGTTGAATGTTCACGAACATCCTTCCAATGAGAACCTTTAGGAATATTAAAGCTATGATTTTCCTTAAAGTCAGCGTAGTCCTTATCACCACCCGATTCTACCAAAGCTTTTTCATATTCTTCATCATATACATCACATAATCGCTTAAAAAATAATAACGGGAATATATATTGCTTATAACTACCAGCATCAATATGCGTACGTAAAAGAACAGCAGAATTCCAAAGGTAGGATTTTAATTC
>JAEZFR010000288.1 GCA_023417285.1 Bacillota bacterium | reverse complement strand
CATCCTGTTCTATTATATCCTTTATCTGCTCTCGAATTTTATCCAGTTCAGGCTCAATTAAGTCAGCTGGTCTAACTGTAATAGGCTTTTCATCTCCAAGAATCTTTCTTTGAATATCGGAATTAACTGCCTTTGGGGTTTTTCCATATTCACCTTTTACAACGCCTTTGGATTCTTTTGGAACCATCTTGTAGCGTTCACCAGTAATTACATTTAGCACAGCTTGTGTGCCTACAATCTGACTTGTTGGTGTAACTAGAGGAGGATAACCAAAATCCTCTCTCACTCTAGGTACCTCTTTTAATACTTCTTCATACTTATCCAGAGCATTTGATTGCTTTAGCTGCGAAACCAGGTTTGATAGCATTCCTCCAGGAACCTGATAGATAAGGGCATTTACATCAACACCCATTACCTTTACGTCCAACAGCCCACTCTCAATATACTTTTCCTTCAAAGGCCTGAAATAATCTGCTATCTCACTAAGCAGTGCCAAATCTAGGTTTGTATCAAATGGTGTATCCTTAAGAGATGCTACTAATGGTTCTGTTGGTGGCTGCGAAGTACCTAAAGCCATCGGAGAAATAGCACAGTCTACAACATCAATCCCTGCTTCTATAGCCTTTAGATATGTCATTGATGCAGTACCGCTCGTATAATGAGTGTGAAGTTGAATAGGTATCTTTACACTTTCTTTTAATGCCTTAACCAGCTCATATGCCTTATATGGTATCAATAGGCCAGCCATATCCTTTATACATATGGAATCAGCTCCCATGCTTTCAAGCTGCTTGGCATCCCTTACAAATAGCTCTAGATTGTGCACCGGACTAATGGTATAACAAACACAGCCTTGGGCATGGCCGCCCTCTTTTTTGCAGGCTTTAATAGCTGTTTCAATATTTCTTACATCATTAAGGGCATCAAATATTCTTATAATGTCCATTCCATTCGCAATTGCTTTTTGAACAAAGTACTCTACCACATCATCAGCGTAATGCTTGTATCCGAGAAGATTTTGACCTCTTAACAGCATTTGAAGCTTAGTGTTTTTCGCTACAGTTTTAATTTTTCTGAGTCTTTCCCATGGATCTTCATTGAGAAATCTCATGCAGGAGTCAAACGTTGCTCCACCCCATGCTTCAAGTGAGTGATAACCTACTTGGTCTAATTTTTCTATAATAGGAAGCATCTCTTCAGTCTTCATACGAGTAGCAATGAGTGACTGATGTGCATCTCTCAATACCGTTTCGGTAATTCCTAGTCTAGCCATATAATCATTCCTTTCTTCATTGCTGAGAAATTATGTAGAATAATATTAGCTAATTCTTAATCAACATAACTAACTTTACTATTCTAGATATTTCATAAGTTCTAGATATTTCATAAGTTCTAGCTATTTCTTATAAAACCTAATCAAATTATTCTATATGAACCATAACCTCTCTAGCTGAGACTGATTTTCCTACTTCAACATATATAGAAGCAACTTTACCGTCTATCGGTGCTGTAATCTCATTTTCCATTTTCATTGCTTCAAGGATGAGCAGTACCTGCCCCTTCTTTACCTCTTGTCCCTGTGAAACCTTGAGCTTGAGTATTGTTCCAGGCATTGGTGCAACTACACTGCCCGTTGTTATACTTTGTTGTTGTGTTGTATTGACAACTTGTTGTGCTGTCCTTTTAGGTGCAGCCATAGTAGCCCTCATAGCAGGTGCTGCAACTGTCTTTTGCCCGCCTACCTCTTCTACTTCAACATCGTATTTTATGCCATTAACCGTAACTAATAGCTTCTTCATATAATCAGTCCTTTCCGATTTTATTTCTCTTACTTTCTGATAAGTTATTGAGTTATCAGATGCTTTGCTAAAAATTATTAGGATTATCCCTTGTTAACCGTACTTATAAAATTATCACTTGTTAATCATGCCTTTTTAAAACTATTCATTTTTAAACCATATCTCCATTAAACCTAGGAAACTGTTATCTCTTATATTGGTATATTTCCATGTTACAGCGGTATATTACCATGCTTCTTTGAAGGTCTGTTCTCCCTCTTGGAAGATAGCATATCCAATGCCATAATTACTCTCTTTCTAGTTTCAGCAGGTTCTATTACATCATCAATATATCCCCTTGCTGCAGCAACATATGGATTTGAGAATTTATCCTTGTATTCTTGAATTTTTTCTTTTCTAGTTTCAGAAGGGTTTTCTGATGCAGTTATTTCTTTTTTGAAAATAATATTTGCAGCACCATCGGGACCCATTACAGCTATTTCTGCTGATGGCCATGCCAAAACCATATCTGCTCCAATAGTTTTACTATTCATAGCAATATAGGCTCCGCCATACGCCTTTCTAAGTATTACATTAACCTTTGGCACTGTCGCCTCCGAAAAAGCAAACAACAATTTTGCGCCATGTCTGATAATGCCGTTGTGCTCCTGTGCCACTCCCGGTAGAAATGCAGGAACATCTGTAAGTGATACAAGTGGAATATTGAAGGCATCACAGTACCTGATGAATCTTGCCGCCTTGTCAGCAGCATTCATATCTAGCGAACCAGCCATTATCTTGGGTTGGTTTGCTACAATACCAACTGTTTTACCATTTAATCTTCCGAAGCCAACTATCATATTCTGAGCAAAGTTCTTGTGTATTTCAAAAAATTCACCATTATCAACGAATTCCTCAATTACTTCATACATGTCATAAGGTTTATTGGATTCTTCGGGAATTATACTATTGAATTTATCAACCAATCTGGAAGTGTCGTCTGATATGCCGTAAAATGGTGTCTCTGATACATTGTTATCTGGTATAAAGCCTAACAAAATCTTGATGTCCTCAATACATTCCTGCTCAGTAGCACACTTAAAATGAGCAACACCACTTGTAGCCGTGTGAACATCTGAGCCGCCAAGTTGTTCAACAGTCACATCTTCTCCAGTGACAGACTTTATTACCTGAGGACCGGTGATAAACATTTGACTTGTCTTTTCAACCATAAAAATAAAATCAGTAATAGCCGGAGAGTAAACTGCTCCACCTGCACAAGGTCCCATTATTACTGAGATCTGAGGTATTACACCTGAAGCGAGAGTATTTCTATAGAATATGTCACCATAACCTGATAGAGCGTCCAATCCCTCTTCAATTCTAGCTCCTCCAGAATCATTAATTGCTATAAATGGAGCCCCCATTTTTAGAGCCATATCCATTACCTTTGTAATCTTCTTTGCGTGCATTTCACCCAAGGAGCCACCTATTACAGTAAAATCCTGTGATGCAACAAAAACAGTTCGTCCAAAAACAGTACCGTAACCAGTTACAACACCGTCACCTGCCAGCTTCTTTTTCTGCATTCCAAAGTCAGTGCAACGCGAGTCAATAAAAGCATCAACTTCAACAAAGCTACCTTCATCAAATAATAGATTTATGCGCTCTCTAGCTGTAAGCTTTCCTTCATCATGTCTTTTTGCAATCTTATCTTCTCCGCCACCAATAGAAATCTGTTGTTTCAATGATTTTAGATTTTGTATTTTTTCTGCTTGTGACATATTATCACCTCTCAATAATATAACCTAGTAATATCAATCAATCACAGATTATTATATGAACTTAATTGTAATTTGATGTTATTACCTGGTACTAATTTAAATTTATTATAAGGCATTACCCATTATTTTGCAACAACTATATTTTTTACTAACCTATAATAATGGCTGAAACCTAGCTATTGAGAGGATATCTTATGTAATTACTTTCATAAGGTAAAATAAACTATATAAAGGAATTAAAAATAGGGACAGTGAATTTTCACTGTCCCTTACTGTGACTTATCCATATCTACTTTCTCCATGCAGGGCAGCCTTCCTTGGTACACCGTTTTTTCCACCCTACTGCTATACAT
>JAEZFR010000260.1 GCA_023417285.1 Bacillota bacterium | reverse complement strand
CCTTAATTGGATCCTTTTGACCGCTTAAGCTCATAAATAGCTCTAAGTCCTTTTCTCTATTGTTACTGAATATTTGCTTAATCATCCATGTTTTAATAGTATCCGAGCTTTTGTCGATTGCCTGCTGTGATGTAATTTCTCCTTTAGAATACGGCTGATATGCATTTTGATTTATGTCTGTAATGACCGGTGACATAACAAAAAAGGTAATAAACAATGCTAAACCAATCAAAACCTGGTTAGGTGGCATCTGTTGAGTACCTAATGCATTTCTCATAAATGAGAGTATTATTATTATTCTTGTAAATCCAGTCATCATTATCAATATTGACGGTGCAATAGATAAAATAGTCAACAAAAGTAGAAGTTGAATACTAGAAGAAACTTCTTTGGGATCATCTGATGTCCCAATACTAATACCGTCCTTTGTGACCGAAACATTTGGTTCAGCAAATACTTGTCCGCTAAGGATAGTAAAAATAGTAACCGATATTAATATGCAAATAATGAGTTTTATTATAGTAGCTTTTTTCATTTTTACTCCGTATCAAAACTTTCTATTTAGCTTTTTTAGCTTGTCTAGATTGTTTTTGAAAGTGTTTTTATCTGTTCCTGTATTCTGTTCCTGTGTGTTCTCATTGGTTGTTGTATCCATCTTCTCTGAAGTCGAATGCTTTTTGTTAGAACCAGATTTAATAATGTTTTTTGCAAGAATGGATTTAAAATCAATTATATCTGAGAACGGATTTACTTCTTCCTGCTCTTTATAATCCTTAATGTTGACTTTAGTTATAAACTCCGAACTCTTATTATTTACAGAAAGAATCAAAAATTCATCCTCAACCTTAACAAGGATAAGTCTATTATTAACACCTAAACTCAGCGTTTCAATAATAGTCATATAATTTCCCTTTTGCATTTTTTTTGTTTTGTAACCCAAATACTTTGTAAAAAATATCATTATAGCTATAATTAGTGCAAATACAACTATGTAGATCAGATAATCAATAAATTCCATTCATTTGTTCCTTTCAATACATGATATCTCTAATCAAAATATCCTGCTGGCATTCAATAATAAATATGGCAAAAAAACCATACATGTACTATCAGCAGCAGGATACGTCGTTTAATATGTACATAGGATTTTTATGATTAACCAATAACTTTTTTAACAGCTTCAACCACTCTATCAGCCTGAAAGGGCTTAACAATGAAGTCCCTTGCCCCAGCCTGAATTGACTCAATAACCATTGCTTGCTGTCCCATTGCTGAACACATAATTATTTTAGCATCACTATATAGCTTTTTAATTTCTCTAACAGCAGTAACGCCGTCCATTTCTGGCATTGTAATATCCATAATCACCAAATCGGGAGTTAGTTCCTTATATTTTTCAATAGCCTTAAGTCCATTGTCAACATCAGCAGCTATTTCATAACCATTTTTTGATAAAATATCCTTTATCATCATTCTCATAAATGCTGCATCATCAACAATTAATATACGCTTTCCCATAAAATATCCCTCTCCTTAACTATTTGTTCTTGTTACATATAAAACTTATAATCTTTTTGATGGGTGAATTATATCAGTAATTCTTACACCAAAGCTTTCATCGATAACTACAACTTCTCCCTTAGCAATTGCTTTTCCATTAACTAATATATCTACTGGGTCACCAGCGAGTTTATCGAGCTCAATGATTGAACCCGTACCAAACTCAAGAACGTCCTTAATTAATTTATTAGTTCTCCCAAGTTCTACAGTAACTTGAAGTGGTAAATCCATTATTAAGCCTATATTCTTCTTCTCTGCTGCACTTAATCCATCATCAAATGCTTGGAATTGAGCAGGTTGAACACTGATAGCATTTCGTGGTCTTTGCTCATGCATTTCAGTCATAGGTGGCATCTGCATTGGCTGTTGGTACATTGGCTGCTGATACATCTGCTGCATTGGCTGTTGATACATCTGCTGCATTGGCTGTTGATTCATCTGTTGCATTGGCTGTTGATACATTGGCTGCTGGGTTGGCTGTACACTTTGTTGCTGTGCATAAGCATCTGTTTTAGGTTCAGCTGGTGCAGGAGTTGGATTAGCCTCTGCAGGTTTTGTAGTAGAAGAGTTGCCTAATAGGTTCTCTACTAAATTCTTTGCAAACTGCATTGGTAGTAACTGCATTATTTCACTATCAATTAAATCTCCAACTATCATTCTAAAAGCTACTTTAACTAACTTCTGATTTATTTCAAACTGTCCATATGGGTCACCTTCTCCAAAATTAACCACAAATGCTTTTGGAGGTGATATATCTATTCTTTTAGAAAACATAGAGGACATAGATGTTGCAGAGGAACCTATCATCTGATTCATTGCTTCACTGATAGCGCTTAAGTGTAAATCCGATAAATCACCTTCATTTGCAACACCACTCCCACCCATCATCAAATCTGTAATTATTTTAACGTCATCTTGCTTTAAAATCAATAGGTTACTTCCTTTTAATCCATCTGTATATTCTACTTTTACTGCCACAAAACTTGAAGAATAATGTTTTGCGAGCTCGTCCCAGGTAGTTACTGAAACTGAAGGAGTAGTAATAGTAACTTTCTGTGAAAGCAATGTAAATAGTGTAGTCGCTGATGTTCCCATGCTAATGTTTCCAATTTCGCCTAAAGCATCAATTTCCTGTGTTGATAATGAAGTGTCCTCACCAAATTCTCCAAAACTATCTACTGGTTCATCTGAAGAGGAAGTACCATTTAAAAGGGCATCTATTTCTGCTTGTGTAAGCATATCTCCCATATTAATCTTCCTCCCTTCTTATTACTTGTGAAACTTTTACTGCAACTTTGTTCTTTTTGACTCCAGGTTTTGCAGTAAACTTTGGTAAGTCTCCAACCAAAACCTCAAGTTCATCATTAATATTTGAGTCAAGAGGGATTACATCACCCACCTGCAATTCTAAAAACTCACTTACATTTATTGTTGTACGTCCTAATACAGCTCGTATAGGTACATAAGTAGTTCCTAATTTCAACTCTATATCGGCTTTGTTAAATTCATTTTTTTCATTTTCTATGTTTGTAAACCACAGCTTTGTTGAGAGCTTTGCCATTATGGGTTCTACCACCAAGTGAGGAATACAAATATTAATCATGCCCTTTACTTCACCAACGATAACATTTAGCGTAATAAGTGCTACCATCTCATTCGGATGAATAATCTGGGCAAACTGTGCATTAGTCTCTATCTTTTCAAGTCTTGGCTTTATTGGTATTATACTCTCCCACGGTTCTCTCATAAGGTTGAGTACTTGAATGATAATTCTCTCTATAATAGCAATTTCAATTTCTGTAAAGGAGCGAACTTTGTCCATTGACGCTCCCCTTCCTCCTAAAATCCTATCAATCAGAGCAAAAGCAATGCTTGGGTCCATTTCAAAAATAATTGATCCTGACAATGGATGGAAGTCTACAATTCCAAGTACCACAGGATTTGCCAATGAATTGCTAAATTCACTATACTGCAGTGCATCTACAGACATTACATCTACTTGCACTAGTGTTCTAAGGTATCCTGACAAAAATGATTGGACAAGTCTAGCATAGTTTTCATTTATAAATTGCAATGTACGCTTATGGTCATTTGCAAATTTAGGAGGCTTTTTAAAATCATGTAGCTTTATTTTCTTTTCTTTCTTGCTGGACTGAATTTGTTGAACATCAATATCTCCGGCAGTAAGAGCCTTCAATAATTCATCAATTTCATTTTGGGACAGAATATCTCCCATAGCTCTTATACCCCCTTATTGATAAAACCAATAATCACATATTATTGAATAAACCATTGGGCTGGCTTTGCTATCACCATTAGCCAATATTTCATTAATCTTTTGAGTCAATTCCTCTTCAGCCTTGATTTTAGTTTCTTTTTTACTGACATCCTCAAGTGTTAAACCCTGGAAATATGTAATAAGTGCAGAATTGATTTCCTTTGAATAGAAATCTATCTTTGCAGTGACCTCTGCTTCCTTTAGTTCATCAACTG
>JAEZFR010000227.1 GCA_023417285.1 Bacillota bacterium | reverse complement strand
CGGTTCCATAGCCATTCCCCCTTTTAAGTCATAGATATGACGGGGAGGGCGGGATTATGACGGGGAGGGGTGGGCGAGACGATATTGTTGATAGTTAATTCATTTTAGTAAGTACTGAATCTATCTTTTGTTGTCATAAGAATATCTTTTTTTATCAATTAAACCTAATGCCTTACCACAGTTAATAATCTGCTTAGTTCTCCATAACAAAGTAGCGTCAGTTATTTCCGTTGAAAACATTTTGCTTACTTCAAGCTGAATATTCTCACCGTTTCTTGCAGTTCTCCAGACTTCTTTGTAAGCTTCTGTCTGAAAGAAATTTTCTTTGAAAATCCTCTTTAAACTATTTACATCAGATATTTTATCCAATGTATCTGTTATTCCACATTTTTTTAAATCACTATAAGCTTTTTTAAATTTGCTTGTATCTTTAACATTTCCTTGTTTAAGGTACATAAAGCATTCTTCAATGCATTTCCAAGAGGTTGACGGTAGAAAATGATCTGTCTGTGGACTCCTTCCTCTTTTTCTGTAAGACGCATTCAATAAATTGCCTAATTTTTCAGTTAAATTAAAATCGTCAGGTAAATTAGTTAATTTTATAACTGAATTCGTATCCCTTCTAACAATGTAAGCTACTTCTAGCCAGCACAGCAACACGTTTGCATATGAGTTCCATGTAGGTTCCGATGCCTCTACATATGGAAAGTTGCTCTTTATTATATTAACTAAATCATCAAAAATAATTGATTTTGATGACATTATTTGCAATAAATTTGTGACTAGATAATTATTTAGTAATTGTCTTCGAATGTGCGCACCTAAATGACCTTGAAAGTAGATATCTTTAATATTCTTCGGCACTGTCCAGTAATTTTCTTCCTTCTTTAACATTTCAAAATTCCGACATTCTTTAATAAGGTTTCCTAATGAACCTTGAGATGTCTTTTGATTTTTTGATAGTTGTTCAATTGTAAACTTATTTTTATTAACTATTTTTTCAAAGAAATTAATTACTGCATTAGGATGTTGTCTAAAGATGTGCTGGTGTCGAAATTCTGGTAACTTTTGATATACTAAAAATTCCTTAAAAACATCATTATATGTATCATAGGTATCGCCAGTTAATCTTAGTAGTCGAACTTGTGTAAATTTATCTAGCATTTTTGGTAGTAATGTATCTTCTTCAAAATATATTTGAAGTTGATGATAGTCAGCAGGTAGTTTACAGCAAATTTTCGTTAGATACTCTTTTTCAATTTCTTCCAAACCTTCTAATTCTTCTTCAAACAAATCATCTAACATGAGTCCGGTTCCAATTAATTGTTTTTGAGAGATATTCTCTTCATTTGTTAATTTCAAAATATGTGCCATCGTTCTTTTAAGTAGCCATGGAAAACCTTGCGCAAATTCTAAAACATACGCTAAGACTTCCTTGCTAATTCTCTTTGCTGATTGACTATTAATCTTATCAAGTAATTCCTTTGCTTCCTCTTTTGAAAAGTCTTTTAATTCAAAATTCTTGGAAATAGAGTTTAGTTGTTGTAATGATATTAAAGAGTCATCATATGTCGTAAGTTGATCATTTTTTCGAGCTAAACAGAAAAATACATTTTCTCCGATATTATAAATTATTCTGGCTATTGTTTCATAAGCATTAAAAATTTCGGGTTGTTGGAATATTGACTCAAACTGATCAACAATAAATATACTTTTACCATTACTATTTACTGTTTTAATTTGCTCTTCAAGTTCGGTATAGTCTTGCGGGAGGGTCTTAGCCCTAACGAACCTTCCGATAATTGAATATATATCAATAATTGATTTAATATCTCTTGCATCATGCAACTCAACATTATATCCCTTATCCAATAGAGTATCTGATAATACAGCTAATGTAGAACTTTTTCCGACACCAGATCTACTTTTTATCTGAATAACTCTTGATTCTTTATTAGGTTCAATAATAATTTTTAAAATCTGTGATATTAACTCTTTCCTTCCAACATAAAATTGTGGAGAAGCTGGCAGTCTATAATCAATCCAATCTTTACTCAGCATAAGGCCTTGTTGAATCGAACGGAATTCTTTTCTTATTTCTTTATTTGGAGAATTATATATTGGTTCTAAAGATATTAGTTCATTAATATTTGATTGATATTCTCTTAACAGTTTTTCATCGCTAATTAGGTCAAGATTAGAGTTAAGTACACAAAAACAAGATGGAATCATAGAATCATTTGCGCTAACAATTACCAACCTACTATAGCCATAATTAGTAGCAAGAATATATTCCATTAAAGGGTTATATCCCATATCTTTTACTTTAGAAAAAATTTGAGCTTTTGTAGGTAATTCAAGAGTCTCAATTATTCGTAAAAATAGTGTTTCACCTGAAAAAGAGGTTACCCCATATTCTTTAATAGTATTAAAATAATCATTTGCTTCTGGCGTTAATGGTGAAGCGGAAAGGAAAACACCATGTAATTTCCTTTCAATTAAGCCTAATCCCATAAGTTTTCCCACAAATGCCGAAATAGTCTGTCCCGTTATTGAATCCTGATATGCCTTGGCTTCACCAATTATTCTAATATTAGTAGTTTTATCCACCCCCTCTAAATCATATTCCAAACAATTATGCTTTTGCCTTATTGTTATATCATAACCGTTTCTTTTTAAATATTCTGATAAAAGTTTCTCAAATAATATACCTTTATAATAGCTTTTATTCTTATTGTTTTGTTTATGGTCATAAAATAAAAACATGACTTAATTTCCTTCTTTTATATTGTAACAACATTTTAATTGTATCACACTTTAAATACATGCAAAACATTTTTATACACTACTACATTATTTTTCGACAAAATCATAATTGTCATATAATCACTTCTCATCCCACTCATCCTCACATTGAACGAGTCAGAAAAACCGCCCACATATGCAAAAATCGCACAATATCCGTAGAGGCGCGCTTCCATGCACGCCCGTGGGTATATGCGCCCGTTATCCCCTCGTCACATCAAACGTGATCAAGTTGATCGTGACAGTACTAACAGAGCCGTGTCCATCATATTTCTAATGTAAGAATACAATAGCAAGGAGTGTAAAATCAGTGGTGAAAGTGAGTGTCAGTTTACGCCCCATTGTGGATGGTATCAATTTACCCACCGTATTGAAAACGGCGATAATGCCGGGTGATACATACGAGACGCTGTTTATCGCCACACAGGTCGGCGAAATCCATTACGTGGTAAACGATCGTCTTCTCCCGTTTTTGGACATACGCTCGCAGGTGTTAAAGCTTGGCGTTTCCAACGGCGGCTATGACGAGCGCGGTTTGCTGGGGATGGCGTTTCATCCCGAGTTTACTTACAACGGCCTGTTTTACGTCCACTATTCGGTCGCCGGAACGCAGGGGCCGGGCGCTCTCCCTAAGCCGGA
>JAEZFR010000214.1 GCA_023417285.1 Bacillota bacterium | reverse complement strand
GCACTTCCGGGGGATAATATATCGTTTTACAAAGATACTTCAAAGGTTTCCGAGGGTATAATTTATATCGAGGGTGTTGATGAAGCAGGACAACATTTTTTTAAGGCACAGGTTGATATAATTCCTAGGAAATAGCTAATGGGGAGAAACTCAATGAAAATAACAAGATTTATATTTTTAATCCTTGCATTATTAGGCATTGCAGATACCATATTGATCTACGTATTTACAGGTGGTATTGACCTTGGGATTTTACTGCCCGGCATTGCAGGAAGTATTATTTTGTTTGCTTTTCTTTTTACAAAGTCCAAGTATTATCAAAAAAAGTCACGCTTCTTTAATAGGATAGCTAAAGTAATTCTATGTTTATTCTTGGTTTGGCTTATATCCTTTGGAGTTCTTGTCACAGCATTTATTAATGCGGCTGTGTCCCAAACAGACGAAGATGTTCAGTGCGTTTTTGTGTTGGGAGCGGGCATTAAAGGTGAAACCCCGACATTGGTGCTGCAAGAGAGATTAAACTTCGCAATAGACTATATGAACAGCTATCCTTCTTCAATTGCAATAGTTTCAGGGGGAAAGGGCTTTGGTGAAAGTATAACTGAGGCTGAAGCCATGTATAGATATATGGTTGATAGAGGAATAGGGCAAAACAGAATTTTGAAAGAAGAAAAAGCTACAAGTACATATGAAAATATGCTTTACTCAAAAAGGCTTTTTGAAGAGAGCAGTAAAGAGTCTCTTTCAAAGATTATGATTGTAACAAGTGATTTTCATATGCTCAGGTCAAAAATGCTTGCTGAGAGAGTAGGTCTTGAAGCGGCCGGTATAAGTTCTTCAACACCAGGGTATATCTATCCAAATGTACTCTTAAGAGAGTACTTTGCATACTTTAAATCGCTTTTGCTGGACAAGTAACATCAGTCATTTCTACTACTACTTCTCGTTCGTTAACCATAGGCAGAATAAATACTATTGAACAAGCCATTAATATTGAGGATATTGCAAAAAGTACATGGAAATTACTTATTATTTGTTGTCCATCAAAGAATGCATTGTTTATCTTGGATATCAAGCCTTTTGAGTTCTCCATAAAGGTACCCGCTGCTATATATGAGAAACCGCTAAATACCGTTGAAAGCAGTGCAAAGTTTGCTAGATACATGGAGCGATTTTTTTCTGGGGCTAACCATATAGAGAAGTTATTCATAATGAGCATTATACCCTGTTGGAACAAACCATTTAATAAGAAAGCTATGGTCATTACTATCAAGTAGTTGGAGGGAGTAGCAAAGCACCACAAAATGGGCAGTATTGCCACAAAGCAACAGCATATTCTAATAACAGGTTTCATTCCATGCTTGTCAGACAGTATTCCCAATTTATTAATTAATAGAGCAGTGGTAATACCTGCAACTACGCTTGTCATAATGGAAATATTAAAATAACTCATCTTAAGCTGCTCAATCATATATATATTCAAAAAAGGAATACTGAAATTAAATCCCAAGCTCCAGCATGCATTAAATATAATAAGCTTAGTATAGTACTTGTCTTTAAAAGGTTCCACTAGCATAGGGAGAAAAGCTACACCATTCGCTTGGTTTCTCTTCATTGGAGGGTCTGAAACCCATATATAACAGGTTGTATCTATAGCACCAAATATGGACGCAAAGATAAAAACCATGGAAAAGCTAAAGATACTCTGCATATTGTCAAGGTAAACGGCTGCTACTACTGAAGCTAGAATCCCTGTAATTGATGATAAAGCAGTTCTTTTGCCAAAAAAGCTACCCTTAGATTTTACAGGAACAATATCGCCCATCCAAGACATATAGCTAATTGTTACTATTGCATTTGCTATAGAATGGATAATTATAAGCATGGTTATTATGGTGATAACAATACTACGATATTGCTGTGGAATAACAAATGGAACTAACGCAACAGGTATAATAATCAACCTGTGAATATACCCTGATACTAGAAAAATAAGCTTGCGTCGTCCCGTTTTTTCTAGGAGGTAAGACGCAACAATTTGGAATGCACCAGCAATATAGGGCATTGCTGCAATCACACTATATGTAAAATCGCTTACACCCAATTCGCGAAGAAAGCCTGTCAACGGTGCGCCTGTAACGATAGAAAAATATACTTTACTAAATATTACTGCCGCGGTTATTAGTAAAAGACTACGCTTCATTTCCTGAGGTGATGAATTATTTAAAGCTTCCATAAGTGCAGTCCTCCTGTAACTAAACGTGTATTATGATACTTTTATTCTATATACAAAACACATCGTTGTCTTGCCTGCCATTGCTAACTAGTTCTCAAATATTGCTAATAAACATAAAAAACTACACTTTCAGTGAATAAAAAATATCACTAATAGTGTAGTTTTATATTTAAAAAATCATTTCTTGTAATCTTAAGGCATTAATGACACTTGACAAAACTTATTTTGATAGTGTTTTACGATACATGTCTACATATGCCTGAGCGGACGCGCCCCAACTAAAATCTGACTGCATACCACGTTTAACTAACTGCTGCCATACGTCCTTTCGTGTATAATAAATATTAACTGCTCTTTGTATGGTATATAGCATATCATGTGCATTGTAGTTGGCAAAGCTAAAGCCATTGCCCTGGCCTGAATGGTCATTGTAGGATTGGACAGTATCATTTAATCCTCCTGTTTCTCTTACAATAGGAACTGAACCATACCTGAAACTGAATATCTGACCTAGCCCACAAGGTTCAAATAGTGAAGGCATAAGGAACATATCGGAACCAGCATATATTCTTTGCGCGAGCGTATCACTAAAGGTAATGTTGGCCGAAACCTTATCACCATTCCAGTAAGCAGCATTTTCAAATACATATTTGTAATGCTCGTCGCCCTTGCCCAAAATAACAAGTTGGAGGTCCATACGGAGGATATCTTCTAGAACTCGCTCAATCAAATCAAAACCTTTTTGAGAAGTAAGTCTGGATATGATTCCAATCACAGGCACATCACTTCTCACAGGAAGACCTAAATCCTTCTGGAGATTTGATTTGTTGATTGCTTTACCAGAAAGATTATCTACTGAATAATTAGCATATAATCTCTTATCTGTACTAGGGTCATTTTTCTCATAATCAATTCCGTTTAAAATGCCATATAAATCTTTGGAGCGGTTTATAATTATATCATTAAGGTTTTCTCCATAGAAATGGCTTTTTATCTCATTTGAGTAAGTAGGACTTACTGTGCTGATTGAATCGGAGTATACCAACCCTGATTTCATAAAGTTTACTGAATCATAAAATTCTATACCATAAGGGGTAAAATACTGCCAGTTGAGTTCCAGCAATTCAGACATGGTTTCCTTTGGGAATATACCCTGGTATTTTAAATTGTGAATAGTAAAAACTGTTTTTATATCAGAGTAGAATGTATCGTGTACAAACTGTGCCTTAAGCAGTAAACTTACTACACCTGTTTGCCAGTCGTTGCAATGAATAATATCTGGCTTAAAGCCCAAGAATCGAAGAGCCTGTAACAATGCTTTACTATAAAAAGTGAATTGTTCAGCTTCATCATAACTACCATATAATTCATCCCTACCAAAGTAGTACTCATTGTCCAAAAAGTATACCGTCACGCCTTCATGTATCAGCTTGAAGATACCACAGTATTGGTGTCTCCACGAAATGTCAACATAAATATATCCTAAAAACTCCATAGCATCCTTATACTGCTGTGGTATTGTCTTATATTTGGGCATAATTATTCTAATATCATGACCTAAGGCAGAGATTGCCTTGGGTAGTGAACCTGCTACGTCACCTAGACCACCTGTTTTAGCGAAAGGGAAAACTTCAGAAGACGCAAATAAAATTTTCAAATTATCCATC
>JAEZFR010000154.1 GCA_023417285.1 Bacillota bacterium | reverse complement strand
GTATATACATACCTGTCAGCAATTATTATGCATTCTGTTTTTAGTAAGGGGCGTATCTGTTTGAAATAATCATTTATAAAGCTAACCCATTGCAATAAGGAATATACAAATGGAGAAAGTATTTTGTATCGTTGTAAAAGCTTAATAAAACCCCTAATTTTTTCATTCGAATTCCATTCAATAATATGTACGTTGTAGCCTGAATGCTTTAAATAGTGGTGTAACTCCTTAATGCTTTCACTTTTTCCACAACCGCTCAGGCCCTCACAAGCAATTAATATACCCGGCTTTTTTTGCAGCTTCAAAAGATTATTTGTATCTCTCATTTATTACCTTTATTCTTCCCTCTACACTTGGATTTACAGTACCTTTCTCCTTAATATATTTACTCAGCACATTCTTGAGCAACTCGCCTCTGTATATTAATTTTGAATCCTGGAATTCATTATAGTTATCTCCGCCATTATATATATAGTCGTTTAATGCAACCTTGTAGTATTTATTTTTATCCAATTCAACTCCATCCTTCAATATACTAACAACCCTATTGCCTGCATTTTTTGAGGCATCAAACGTGTAACTTATCCCAGAAACCTGCATGAAACCGCCGTTAGTACCTGAGTTAGGATACTGCCTAATTCCTCTTTCAAGTGCCTCATATATTTTGTCACCTTTAACCTCTACCGTGACTAAATAGTTTGCAAATGGAAGAGCCTTTCCTACTTTGTAAAGGTCAATGTCACCTTTAGGAATACTCTCTCTAATCCCTCCACCATTCATAAGCGCTATATCCGCATTGCCCTCCACCCTCATGGCATCTGCGAGTAGATTAGAAAGATTTGTTTCTTCGGATCTAACTTGAGATCTGATACCATTAAGTGCAACTTGGGCACTACCTACCTTTTCTTTTCCTAACTCCATAGCCGTCTTATTATATTTCTTTGAAACTTCTAGCATGGTGCTGTTAGCTTTTGAGTTATCTGTTGATTGAATTACCTTCCAAACTACTTTTTTCACTTCTCCATTTTTGAAATACATATCCGCAAGTCCAACGTGGGTGCTATATCCGCCTGCCTCAACAAAAAAGGTCCCCTTGTAATTCACTGCAGATTCATATAAAAAGTGATGGTGTCCGCATAAAATTAAGTTAATTCCTTTTACACTATCAACCACTTGTCTATCTATTTCATCACCCAAATGAGAAATTAGAACAATTGCATCAACCTTGCCGTTTAATTCATTTACTATTTTGGCTGCCTTTTTAATTGGATCTTCAACGGTAACGCCCTCTGTATCTCTAGAGTTTGTATAGCTTAATGCATCTTGAACAGTAAGCCCAAATAAACCAATTCTTTTGCTCCCTACCGTTACAATGTTATATTCAGGGAACATGGGACTGCCATCTTTATAGATATTCGCTGAAAGCATTGGATAATTAAGCTGATTGCTTATCTCTGTAAGACGGTCAAGTCCATAATCAAAGTCATGATTACCCACTGTCATTGCATCATATCCCATTAAATTAGCTTCCTCTACAACTCCCTTTGCTTTTTCTACGTTTGCCTCGTTTGTACCATGGAACATATCTCCACTATCCAACAGCAGGCTATTTTTATTATTCTTTCGTAAATCGTCAATAATTGACTTCATCAGAGGCATTCCCATCATTACATTAACTTGATCTAGAGTATAATATCCTCCTGCATCATCATCATACATAATATGTCCGTGAATATCCGCCGTATTAATTATGCTGATTTTCTCATCATAGTAGCCTACCTTTAACAATAAGGCGTTGGTATCTATAAACCTATATATGCAGAACCCTAATGCTCCAATTATAATAATGGCTATCACAACAAGATTTGTATAACTCTTAATACTTTTACTCTGACTCATTTCCATCCTCCACACTAGAAATATTAATCCAATAATCGTTAAGCAATACATCCAGCCTAGTACTGAGTATTAATACCTCTTCATCTTGTAGCAACCCCCCATTAGTAATAAGGTTATAAAGCTGCATGCGAAGGGAGTATATTTCATCCTCAAGCTGTTGCAATTTATTATTCATATGACAATCTCCTCGACTTAGTTGCCAGCACTCGAATAGTGCTTTAATCCAAACCTCCAAAAGCAATATACAATTAAAAACATTATTAACCCGACAACCGGTGTTAAATACAGAAATCCATTCCAAAACAATGAGATATCCGGCTTTTTAAGAAAGTATTGGGCAGGGAAATAACTAACAAATGCAAAAGGAATTATATATATTAGCATTTTTTGAATAATACTGGGGTAAAAGCTTATAGGATAGCCAGCAAATCGCCTAGAATTAAAGAAGATTAAATTTCTAAGATTGGTAGTTCTTATTGTCCAGAAGCTCATACATGAAGAAATCATAAAAAGTGCTGCTTGAATTATTGCACCCCCTATTAGTGCTGATATATAATAAGTTATAGCTCTAATATTCCAGTTTATCCCTACTGCATTATAGGTATTAAGAAAAAGAATTACTCCAACTGCTCCATGACCTAATGTTGCACAATAATCTACTCTAGCTGCAATAACTTGAAACATCAATCCCCTTGGCCGTATCAAAAATCTATCAAGATCACCTGAGTACACCATGTTATCAAAATCTCTAATGCCAGTGAATAGAAATATGAATATGCTATATGAAAGGAACAGGAAGCTGTATAGAAAGAACTTCTCATTCATCTCCCAGCCCTTAATACTAACAAACCTTATTAGTATCAAAAGCATTACAACAATAC
>JAEZFR010000475.1 GCA_023417285.1 Bacillota bacterium | reverse complement strand
AGTTAATGCAGTAAACAGCCCCAGCATTAAAAATCCCCAATATGAACTTACAAAGAAAATAAATATCATTATTGTAAAGGTTAGTATAATCTTTGTTCTTGGATCAGATTTATGCAATAGCGAGTCCCCTGGCACAAACTGGCCAATGGTTATATCTTTGATCATTATTTTGTTGGTACTTCCTTTCTTTATTCTCACATGCTGAAGTTTTACTTTATACTCAGTTTTATTTGTTCTTTATAGTACTTACTAACTTAGGTGTCTTCTGTTACTGTATTTTCAGCTGAGTTTTATTTGTTCTTTATAGTACTTACTAGCTTAGGTGTCTTCTGTTACTGTATTTTCAGCTGAATCTTATCTTCTGATATATTTGCTAATCTCATTATATGCTTCTTCTACGGTAAAAACATCGTCATTAATATTTGGTATAACCTTCTTTAATTTTTTCATCAAATAGGTTATCTGAGGTGCAGACAGCCCAATCTTCTCGAGTAGCTCCGGTTGAGCATAAACCAGATTAGAAGGCTTATCCATCTCAATAGTTCCTTTACTCATAACAATAACTCGTTTAGCCAGCTTGGCGATATCCTCCATACTATGAGATACAAGTATTATTGTCATATTATACTTTTTGTGCAAAGTCTTTATATACCCGAATATCTCGTCCCTTCCACTCGGGTCAAGCCCTGCTGTAGGCTCATCAAGCACAAGAATTTTGGGCATCATACTAACTACCCCAGCTATAGCCACTCTTCTCTTCTGCCCGCCAGATAATTCAAATGGAGACTTAGGCAATATTGATGAGTCTAAGCCAACACTTGTCAAGGCCTCGTTAATCCTATTTTTTATTTCTTCTCCTGATAGTCCCAGCTTTTGAAGTCCAAATGCAATATCCTTTTCTACTGTTTCCTCAAACAATTGGTGTTCGGGATACTGAAAGACTAGCCCAACCTCTCTTCTAAGCTGTTTAAGATTCTTTTGAGATGTATTTATACCATTAATAATTACCTCTCCAGAAGTCGGCTTCAATATGCCGTTTAAATGCTGAATAAGTGTGGATTTCCCCGAACCAGTATGTCCAATAATCCCCACAAATTCTCCATCATCTATCTCTATATTAACACCATGTAGTGCTGTTTTTTCAAATGGCCCACCAGACATATAGGTATATGCCACATTCTTCATTGTAATGCCCATCTATTAAAGCATATCCTTTCTAACACTATATTTTCATTCATTATACTACTATTAATATACAACAGCAACATATGTACAAAGTAACAGCTCCAACAATGTTATGCCATCTCTATTCTCATTTTATTCAATAATTATATAAGAAGCTTTAACAATATAACTATACATATCCATTTTTATTTTTGACAATATATATTATAATAGAACATGTTAAATATAAAATTATTATATGTTTTATTTATTACTATATTAATTGTTTATCAGTTTTACTTATTTTATAATCAAGCGAGGTAAATATGAGCCAACATTACTACTCCGAGAATCCAGAATCAGAAATCAAGGAGAAGCAGTTTACAGATACTTTATGCGGTAAAACTTTGAGTTTTACATCAGTTAGCGGAGTTTTTTCATTTGAGTCTAGGATTGATAAAGCATCTTCAAATCTTATTAAAAACTTTATACCTTCAGGTAATAAAATACTTGATGTTGGCTGTGGTTACGGTGCAATAGGCCTATTTCTTAAATCTATCCATCCTAATCAGGAACTAACCATGATAGATATAAATAGTAGAGCCATTGATTATGCTAGAATTAATGCTAAAGCTAATAACCTTAACGTACAAATATTAAAAAGTAATCTATATGAAGATATTCAGAATTATCTATTTGATGATATAGTATCCAATCCACCAATAGCAGCTGGAAAAGCACTTAATTCAAGTTTAATTGAGCAAGCGTGTAATCATCTTACTACAGGGGGAGCACTTTGGCTTGTTGCGTTTCATAACAAAGGTGGAGAAACCCTTAAGAAAATAATGAATACCGTATTTGGCAATGTAACGGATATTGATAAGAGTGGAGGAATCAGAGTATACAAGTCCATTAAGTATTAGTTATTTGATATCCTTAATTGCATATTAAATGTCTAATATGTCTAGTGGCCATACTAAATGTTCAATATCCCATATAGCATGTCCATTATCATATAGCATGTCCATTATCATATAGCATGTATGTCCATTATTCCTTATAAATTATATGTCTAATATCCCCAATAGCATACTATATGCCTCATCAACAGTAAGTGGAAGCTTATCAATATCAGCACTATTTCTTTTTAGGAGGTGAAACAACTCCGTTACTTGGGGAATATCAAGGCCCATATCCTTTACTTGTTGTACATTATTGAATACTTCCTTAGGAGTGCCGTCCAACACTATTTGGCCCTTGTCAACAATAATTAACCTCTTAGCCATTGCCGCCTCTTCCATATGATGTGTAATATGGATTATGGTTATGTTCTCTTCTTCATTCAACTTTTTTAATACATTCATTACTTCCTTACGCCCTATAGGATCAAGCATTGAGGTTGCTTCATCGAGAATTATACATTCGGGCTTCATTGCCAATATTCCGGCTATAGCTACTCTCTGTTTTTGTCCTCCTGAAAGAAGATGGGGTGCATTATTTTTAAATTCACTGATTCCCACTATCTGAAGAGCTTCATCCACTCTCTTACGTATCTCTGAAGGCTCTACACCAATGTTTTCAGGGCCAAATGCTACATCTTCTTCAACAGTGGTAGCAATTATCTGATTATCTGGATTCTGAAAAACCATACCCGCTGTTCTTCTGATATCCCAGATATTCTCTTCTATTGATGTATCTTTATTTGTTACATATACAACGCCCTTTTTGGGAATAAGTAAGGCATTAAGCAGTCTTGAAAAGGTAGATTTACCTGAACCATTCCTACCTAATATAACTAAAAAGTCGCCCTTCTTTATGCTTGTAGAAACCTCATTCAATGCTGGTATTTCTACAGGCACGTCTCCATATGTCATATACGAAAAGCTTACGTTTTTAACCTTAAATATATCTTCCACCAAAATCACCATCCCTTGATGTCATACAAAAATATACCCCTACAGAACTACTGAAAAAATCCCTATAGAACTACAAAAACATATCTCTACATAACTACTAAAAAAATCCCTATAGAACTACTAAAAATATATCTCTACATGACCCCTAATAATATATCTCTACAGAATACCTAAAAATATATAAACGAAAACAGGGATTAAACATTTATATGCTTAATCCCCTCTTAGCTAATTGAATTCTTAATATTACACTAACTCAAGTATAGCCATGTCTGCAGCATCGCCTCTTCTTGGGCCAAGCTTGTATATTCTGGTATATCCGCCGTTCTTGCCCTTGTACTTAGGAGCAATCTCGTCGAAAAGCTTGTCAACTATGTTAACAGCCTTACCGTCAGCAGTTGATGGTCTATAAACCCAATTCATGATAAGTCTTCTAGCATGGAGCTTTGAAGCTTTATCTGTAGTAACCATTTCCTTTGTAATTTCTCTATCAATTACATAGTATTTGTTACCGTTCTTTGAAGTCTTAGCATCTGTAAGCTTATTTCCCTTGCTATCTACCTTAGCTCTGCTAACCTTAACTTCTACTGCAGGGTTAAAGTTATCAGCTTCTTTTATCGCTAGAGTAATAAGTTTTTCAGCAATATTTTTAACTTCCTTTGCTCTTGCTTCGGTAGTTTCAATTCTGCCGTTCGTGAGCAAAGCAGTCACAAGATTCTTTAATATAGCCTTTCTTTGGTCGGTTGCACGCCCCAACTTTCTTTGAGCTGGCATTGTCTTTACCTCCTTGCCAATATTTTTCGTTTAAGCAGCAATACTTTATAGCATGCTCATTAATATTAATCACAGCCTAAACCATGATGTCATCAAATTAGTCTTCACTTGGAGCC
>JAEZFR010000460.1 GCA_023417285.1 Bacillota bacterium | reverse complement strand
ATGTAAAGGTATCCCCTGTTACCCTGGCTGAAATATTTTCAACCATAAAATCCCCCATGCTATAAATGGACCCCTGCAAAGTAATGCGCCTTGGTATATTTATCTTCACATTCTTTTGCGCATATATCGTTCTATTAATTGCCCTATCGCTTCCTCTAGAGTAATTACAAGTTACAATGGCCCCGATAGTTGTTGTAACAGTATTTGGATCACCAAATACAGGTGCAACACTTTTACAAGTTAATGATACATTTATATTGGCTACATCTCCTGCATTTCCTGTCACTGCAATTTTATAATTTATACTGCTACCCGAAGTAGTAATTGCACTCGGTGATGAAATGGAACTACCTGTTACTATTGTAGGTACTATTTTTTCACTGATAACCTTATTTACAAAATCCTCATCAGTAGTAAAACTAATTCCATTGCCAGCATTTGGGTCGCTGCAATATTTACTCATGTAAGAAAAACTGTGTTCAACGGCTGATTCCCCTGCTCTATAGGCTAGTTCAACAGTTTCCTCATGCTTGCTGAGTTTATAACCATTTGTTGAGCCTTCAATTAGGGCTACGGCCAGTATAAGCAGTATCCCAAGGACAACAATCACTGTTACAAAGGTTGATCCCTTTTGACTGCTCACCTTCATCGTATATTTCACCTCACTTGGTCCGCTTCATTATTTATGGGCTTATATCGTAGCCTACGGTAGTTCTTAGCTCCCTCAGCATTCTACCTTCACTTGTAAATAACTTTATCAATAAATCTACCGTGTTTGAAACACTTGTACTAGTGCCCTTTCCAACGTAGGTAACCGTGTATTTATACTCACCAGCAAGGTTCCCTCCACTTATTCGCAAGTAATTAGTCTCATTTCCTATAGCACCATATATTGTAGGAGTTGGGCTTGCTATAGGGCTTAGTGTAATGGCCGAAGGTGTCAAGCTACTATAATATGTAATTGACACATTGTTTCTTACAGAATTACTAACCTCTCCACTTACAATCTGCATTACCGAAGAAATCTCCATTTGCCTTTTAGTAAGGTCTGTTATAAGTATTGAATTTGAAAAAATAGCTAATAGAGGAACGGATAGTATCCCAAAAATGGCTATAGCAACTACCACTTCCGTTAAGGTCATTCCCTTATTATTTTTTAGCATTTTTATCATATTCTACCCCACTAACTATAGAGTACATTTTCTTTGTTTTGAGAGTTGGTTATGCTATTCCCATCTCGATCTATCATCATTAGTTTTTTTGCTTTATCAAATGCAATTACCATTAGCTTTTTAGATGTATTATTAGTAATTATCAATTTTCCCGCCAAATCCTTATTTGCATCAATCTCCGGTACAACTATATCTGTTGTGAGCATCAGTAAATCCCTTTTTGGCGTATCTCCTGTGAATTGTTTTGATGTTTTACCATCGCTGTAAGTCAATTTGTAGTTGTCCTCGTCGATGGTAAGCTCTATGGTAATAAGCTTATTAGTCTTTAATGAAAAATTATTAATATTCTTGTCAGGACCATAAATCTTAAAATTATCACCTGCAAAAAGAGCACTATACAGCTGAATATGAAAGTCTGCAGGTAAATTTGCTTTCTTATTACTATCCTCTGAACTAGGCTGAGCCACTTGCACTGCAGCATCAGATACAGAACTTATCTTTCCTCCAAAAACAGGCGAATCGCTATAAGTATAGTTATTAAACTTATGTGAGCTAAATTGGTCTAAAGCGCTTCCTTCAGATACGTTCATAGCATATAGCGATATATTTATTGTTAGAGAATATTCATCTTTACCTTCTTCAGAAGCTGCTTTATTAATAGTAAATGTATTTATCTTTGCTACCCTTGCACTGTTTTCTATGTACTGAAACAAATCTGTAATCCTATCCAATGGTAAGGTCGTGCTAAAATTGATGTTGTAAGTATAGTATTTCACTCCATTGATTTCATTTGCAGCAGGTGCTGAAACACTAATATTGGTAATCTTTTGATTAAACATCTCACTAAGCTTATTGGTATAAGCCATACAGTCAGCAGCATTTGCAGCGTTGGGCAAATATGCAGACATTCTTTCATTCTGAGCCTGGTTAGAGCTTAGATTCAACTTTTTTAAATCACTCTCTACTATATCTTTATTCAATTGCTCTATTCTTGTTTCCGATAATTTTATAGAATCATGAGCTGCTTGTATCCTAGGAGTAATTGGTACATAAATAAACTTATAAATTATAAATCCATATGCAATAACTCCTAGTAATATAAGAAGTATTATTTCTTTTTTATTAATCTTCATATAATAATACCCCCTAATTTAATGGTAAAGTAATGTTAAAACTATAATCTGAACCTGGTTTTGTATAGTTAAAGCCCATATTGTCTGTTAAACCCTTGAAGGCCTCTATCCTACTAAGGTTCGCCATGTATTCTGCTGCTAATACCTCGCTTTTAGAAGTACAGGCTATTGTTACAGCACCCTGAGAATAACCTATTGATTCTATGACCACCCCAACCGGGGCAGATCTTTGAACATAGTTCAATATATCCAAAACAGGGATAGCTTTACCGTTTATACTCTTTATAATCTCATTTTTTAAATCAATTTTTCCCTGAACTTCAGCAATCTGAGTATTTAGCGTTTGTATCTGCAAATACTTTGGAGATTTTAACTCTTCTTCTAGAGAACTTACCTTTGATTCCAAACCTAAAGCATAGAGTCTCGGAGCAAGTATGGATATCGCAACAAAAACTACTCCTGAAATTATTATTCCTACCAACTTAGCGGATATTTTAATACGACTATCAGTATTTTCAGTTTTAGGCTCCTCTTTCTTTGGAACGGAAAGAGGCTTCTTTTCTTCAGATAGGAAATTTATATCCTTCATCCAAACCCTCCTAGTATTAGCTCTTTAGCTCATTGTTCTAATATATATTAAAAATTTTTATATAAAACAAAATACTCTGTAATTATTGGCTTCTTTAAGTTCTTGCCACTTGCTCTTCCTGTATTGTTAGCAGTAGGCATAATTGATACTACTAACTTTTCAGGATTTGATAACGACCTCTCAAAATAGCACTGTGACACATCTAACCCTGATACAGTATCATATACAGCTACCGAGGGTGGTACAGATATTGCCGATATGGTTGTAAAATCTGTATGCCTTAATGTCCCTTGTATGGCTGAGGGACTACTATTAAACTGCCAGTATTTATATTTGTCTATAACCCTAGACCCCGCACTATAGTAGC